>NZ_JBSGBY010000055.1:0-22292 GCF_053601505.1 Nocardia sp. NPDC004722 | reverse complement strand
GGCGCAGGGTGTGGGTGTGGCCCCCGCAGATGGTCAGCGAACTGCGCCCGCTCGAAGCCGTGGCGGCCAGCTTGAGCTGCTGGCGAGCGACCGCGGTCAGCGATTTCTTGTCCATGGACTGCCTTTCGCCGGAGTATCGCTGAGTATGCCGGACGAGCCCATTCGGATCGGCTGTTTCGAGACGGTGTTCGCAGGAATTGCCGTACGCGGGATATCCGCGTTATCGGCGTTACCGCGTATAACGACGGAAGCGGTACCGCAGCCCGGTCTTCGACTCCCGCCAATCGGCCTGCTCGGCCCGCCAGCCCGGATCGATGGCAGGGGCCAGGGTGTCGCCGTCGACGTCCGCGTCGATCTCGGTGACCATCAGCTCGGTGGCGAAAGGCATTGCCGCCCGGTAGATCTCACCGCCGCCCGCGACCCACACCGACTTGTCGCCGGTCAGCGCCAGCGCCTCGGCCAGCGAGCCCGCCCGCTCCGCGCCCTCGCCGGACCAGTCGGCCTGCCGGGTCACGACGATATTGCGGCGGCCCTCCAACGGCCGGAACCGCGCCGGCAGCGAGTCCCAGGTCTTGCGGCCCATCACCACCGGGTGCCCCCAGGTGAGGTCCTTGAAATGCGCCATGTCCTCGGGCACGCGCCACGGAATCGTGTTGTCCCGCCCGATGATTCCCTTCGGCGTCTGCGCCCAGATCAGCCCGATCGTCCGGCTCATACGGCGACGGGCGCCTTGATCGCCGGATGATGCTGGTACTGCTGGATTTCCACGTCCTCGTATTCGTAGTCGAACAGGGAGGTGGTGGGCCGCAGGTGCAGCTTCGGGAACGGATAGGGCTCCCGGGTCAGCTGCTCGCGCACCTGCTCCACGTGATTGTCGTAGATGTGCACATCGCCGCCGGTCCAGATGAATTCGCCGGGCAGTAGCTCGGTCTGCTGCGCGACCATCTGGGTGAGCAGCGCGTAGCTCGCGATATTGAACGGCACGCCCAGGAACAGGTCCGCGCTGCGCTGATACAGCTGGCACGACAGCTTGCCGTCGGCCACGTAGAACTGGAAGAAGGCGTGGCAGGGGGCCAGCGCCATCCGGTCCAGGTCCGCGACGTTCCACGCCGAGACGATCATGCGACGCGAATCCGGATCGGTGCGCAGCGTCTGCAGCACCTGCGAGATCTGATCGATGTGGGTGCCGTCCGGGGTCGGCCAGGACCGCCACTGCACGCCGTAGACCGGGCCCAGTTCGCCATTGGCGTCGGCCCATTCGTCCCAGATGCTGACGCCGTGCTCCTGCAGCCACTTCACGTTCGAGTCGCCGCGCAGGAACCACAGCAACTCGTAGACGATCGACTTGAGGTGCACCTTCTTGGTGGTGATCAGCGGAAAACCCTGCGACAGGTCGTAGCGCAGTTGATGTCCGAAGATGCTGCGGGTGCCGGTACCGGTCCGATCCGCCTTGGGGGTGCCGGAATCCAGCACCAGTCGGAGCAGATCCTCGTACTGGGTATCTCGGTCGCTCTCCACGCCTGGCAAGCTTACGCACCGTGCAGAGACTGTTTGTGATCGGAATCGGGGCGGGGGACCCGGACCACGTGACCGTGCAGGCCATCAAGGCGATACGCCAGGTAAACGTGTTTTTTGTCATCGGCAAGGGTGACGCCAAACAGGAACTGGTGGACGTGCGCGCCACCATCCTCGCCGAGCACGCCGACCAGCCGCACACGATCGTGGAGATCACCGACCCGCCGCGCGATCGAACCGTCCCGGGCAGCCGTGCCGACGCCGCCTATCAGGGCGCGGTCACCGACTGGCACGAGGCGCGCGCCGAACTGCTGGAACGGGCCTTCGCCGAAACCGACGGCGTGGGCGGCATTCTCGTCTGGGGCGACCCGTCGCTCTACGACAGCACCCTGCGCATCGTCGAGCGGGTGCTCGACCGGGGGCGAATCAGCTTCGACTACACCGTGATTCCCGGCATCACCAGCGTCCAGGCCCTCGCCGCCGCGCATCGCATGGTGCTGCACGAGATCGGCGAGCCGCTGCATATCACCACCGGGCGCAGACTCCGCGAGGAGGGTCCGGCCGCCGGACAGTCCACGCTGGTGATGCTCGACGCCGACTGCTCCTTCACCCAGGTCCCCGGCGACGACCTGCACATCTGGTGGGGCGCCTACCTCGGCATGCCCGACGAGGTCGTCATCGAAGGCCCGCTGCGCGCGGTCGAGGCGGACATCACCCGCCGCCGCGCCGCATTGCGCGAGGCCAAGGGCTGGATCATGGACATCTACCTGCTGCGACACGACCGCTGATCCGAAGCCTGTCCGAGACAGTCGTGCATTTTCACAAACGAGGTGCCGCCGGGTTCGGGATAACGCCAATTGCGCTGGGGTTTCCCTTCCTGTGAGCTGAGTCATGTCCGGTTTTCCTTGTGAACCGGCACATCCTCGGCAACGACGCTTCGGGAGTGACAGTGAAGAGATCCGCGCTAAGGCGGCTCACGGTGGTGGCCGTGTCGGCCTGCCTGACGGCGGCGGCCGTGGGCGTGGCGGCGGCCGATCCGGGCTTCCCGCCGACCTTTCCGCCCGATCAGAACCAGCTCCCGCAGCTGCCGACCGAACCGCAGATCTACGACCTGCTGCCGATCCCGAGCCCCGATCAGGATCCCTGGTACGACGATCCGGCAGATATCGCCGACTACGCGCCGGGGCAGATCGTGCGCAGCCGCGAGGTGCAGACCCGGCTGATCGGGCTGCCGGTGCCGGTGTACACCAAGCAGTTGCTGTACCGCTCCAACGATGTCCACGACAATCCGATCGTCACCGCGACGACCGTGATCGTGCCCGGCATCCCGTGGTCGGGCAGCCCACGTCCGGTGGTCTCCTTCCAGGAGGCCATCGACTCCACCGACTCGGCGTGCAACCCCTCGCACACACTGCAAGTCGGGACCATGAAGGAATCGACGCTGGTCATGTATTGGCTGGCACAGGGTTTCGCCATCAACGTCCCCGACTTCGACGGGAAGTTCAACACCTTCAACACCTATGCCGAAGGCAAGATGGTGCTCGACAGCCTGCGTGCCATGAAGAACGATCCGGCGCTCGGGCTCACCGATTCCGGCATCGCGCTCTACGGCTACTCCGGCGGCGGCTCCGGCTCGATCCGGGCCGCGGAACTACGGCAGTCCTACGCGCCGGATGTGCGGCTGCTGGGCACCAGCTTCGGCGGCGCGCCCGCCAACCTGCTCGGCGAAGCCGAATACGCCACCAAGGCCGAACCGGGATTGACCGGCATCAGCAACTTCACCATGTGGCTCGGATTCGCCAGTCTGGCACGCGAATACCCGGATGTGTTCAAGCCGGAGGACCTGCTCACCGAGGAAGGCCAGGGGCTGCTGAAGGACTTCGGGAGCCGGTGCTACGCCACCATCGCCGCGCAGGGCGCGTACCGGCCGATCAGTGCGTACTACCAGCCCGGGAAGTCGCTGGAGAGTTCGCCGGAGATCGTGAAGGTGTTGCAGGACAACAGCCTCGGCCACTACATCCCCGACAGCCCGATTCTGTGGTGGCACGGCATGTGGGACGAGCTGATCCCGCCGGAGGTGGTGCTGCCCACCGTCAACTCCTACTGGGACCGCGGCGCGGACCTGCGCTTCTACACCGTGCCCGTGCCCGAGCACGTCACCAATGCCGTCACCGGCTGGATTCCGGCCGTGGCGTGGATCAGCGCGGTGCTGCGCGGCCTGCCGCCCGGCCCGACCTTCAACGCCCAGTTCACCCCGCTGCCACCGGGTTTCCCGGGTAGCTGAGGTCGGTGGCCGAGCCGCCCGTGGTCCAACCGCGGGCGGCTCTGGCGTGCTCGATGTCGTTGATGTGCTCCTCGGCCCATACCCGCAGGGCGGCAATGGGTTCGGCGAGGCTGCGGCCGAGCGCGGTGAGCTCGTAGTCCACGCGCGGCGGAATCGTGGGATGGACCGTGCGGGTGAGGAATCCGTCGGCCTCCAGACCGCGCAGGGTCTGCGTCAGCATCTTCTGCGAGACCCCTTCGATGCGGCGCGCCAGATCGGTGTAGCGCAGGACGCCGTCCTGCATGAGCGAATCGATCACCAGCACAGTCCATTTGCTCGCGATGTGGCCGATGACCTGGCGGGTGGGACATTTGGCGGAGTAGACATCCGCGGGCAGACCCGAGGATTCGACGATGTTCACCTTTTGGAGAGTAGCGCACTATTTAGTGCTGTCTTCCGAAAAGAGTGTCACTCTCCAATAGTTAGTGACATGACGAACCTGAGCGTCGCCGACGCGATCCGCACCCGCCGCACCACCCGCCACTACCGCCCCGACCCGGTCCCCGCCGAGACCCTGGAGACCCTGCTCGAGCTGGCCATGGAAGCCCCGTCGAGCTGGAATCTGCAGGACCGATCGCTGGTCGTGGTCACCGACCCGGCCGGACGCGAGGGCCTCACCTGGGCCACCGGCGGCCAGCCGCAACCGCAGGAGGCCCCCGTCCTACTGGTCTTCGTCGCCGAACCGCATGCCTGGCGCGCCGACCGCACCGACATCTTCGACCTGGCCCGCCGCAATCACGCCTGGACCGAGGAATTCATCGCGGGCTTCGGCGCCGCGTCCACGGAATTCCAGCAGGGCCTGGCCGAACGAGACCTGCTGCGCGAGTACGCGGTCAAGGACGCCATGATCGCCGCGACCTATCTCATGCTGGCCGCCACCGAACTCGGCCTGGCCACCTCCCCGATGAACGGCTGGGACGAAGCCAAGGTCAAGAAGGTGATCGGCATCGAAGACCGCGACGACCTCGCCATCGCCCTGCTCGTCTCGGTCGGCTACCCCGCCGAATCGCGTCGTCACCCGGGCCGCCGCCCGCTCGCCGAGACGGTGTTCCACGGCGCGTACACCAAACCCCGGGTGGAAGACCTCCGCTGACTCGCCACCGTTCGTGGTGCGACAGTGTCGGTCCTGGTCGGTAGGCTGCGGGTTGTGCCCGAACTTCCGGAAATCGTGGCGCTCGAGCAGTTCCTGGCCGAGCATGCGGTGGGTGCGGTCGTGGGGCGGGTCGATGTGGCGGCGCTGAGCGTGCTGAAAACCTTCGATCCGCCGGCGACCGCGCTACAGGGGCGGGATGTGACCGGGGTGGGGCACTGGGGCAAGCATCTCGGGATGGATTGCGACGGGCTGTGGTTGATCACGCACCTGTCGCGCGGCGGCTGGCTGCGGTGGATCGACGAGCCGGGGGCCGCACCGCCCAAGCCGGGCAAGGGGCCGCTGGCACTGCGGGTGCACTTCTTCACGCCCGAAGGTGCCACGCCCGCCTTCGATCTCACCGAAGCGGGCACCAAGAAGCGGCTGGCGGTGTGGGTCACCGCCGACCCGCTGTCGATTCCCAGCATCGCCCGGCTGGGGCCGGACGCGCTCGCGGTGAGCGAACCCGAATTCGGGGAGATTCTGGGGAGCACCTCGCAGCGGCTGAAGAACGCCCTCACCGATCAGACCCTGCTGGCCGGGATCGGCAACGCCTACTCCGACGAAATCCTGCACACCGCAAAGCTTTCCCCGTTCGCGAACTCCGGCAGCCTGGACGCTGTGCAGCTGGCCCGCCTCTACTCGGCCATGCGCGCCACCCTCTCCGACGCCGTGCAGCGGTCGGTGGGCCAGGACGCCGCCCGTCTCAAGGGCGAGAAGCGTTCCGGCTTCCAGGTGCACGCCCGCACCGGCCTGCCCTGCCCGGTGTGCGGCGACATCGTGCGCGAGGTCTCCTACGCCGACAAGTCCTTCCAGTACTGCGCGACCTGCCAGACCGGCGGCAAGATCCTCGCCGACCGCCGCATGTCCCGGCTGCTCAAATAGCGTCAGGTCAGGGCGGGAATGCGGACCCCTTGCCAGGCAAGGCGTTTGGCGCGCTCCGGATCGTCCTCCACGCGGGCCGGAGCGTCGATGATCATGGTGGCGCGCCGGTCCTCGGTATAGGCGGGCCAGTTGGGCAGCGGGCTGCCGGTGCGAGCGAACGACAGCCAGTTGTCCTGGAACTGATGTGAGACCGAGCGGAAGGCGCGATACCCGCCCGCCGCGGTCATGGCCCGGCCGACCACCGAGTCGACCGCGCCGAACACCGGGACCAGATCCAGCGCGTGGGTGGCCCCGAAACCCGCCAATTGGATTGCGCGCGGGGCGAAATCGTAGCGGTAGGCGTAGGTGGGCGCGTAGCGGCTGTGCGCCTCCATGACCCGCACCGAGGGCCGCCAGAAGGTGAAGTCGCCGCCCATGCGCACCGTCGCCTTCTTGCCCGGGAAGCCGGGATAGGCGGTGGTAACCCGGGATTCGACGGCGGAGTCGGCGAGCGTGTCGTGCAGCCGCTCGGGCGAGGTGGGCATGATCTGGCCCAGCTTGCTGAAGCCGGGGCTGTCGCCGCCCTCGCTGAGTGCCTGGTCCACGTGCCGCAGCAGCCAGCGCATGCGGTCGGGGGTGGTGGGCAGGGTGTCGTCGAAGCGGACGAACAGGGTCGCCTCGTCGCGATTGGTGCCGATGATGAGCGGCACTCGATGCGCGGTGCCCTCGGTGAACGCCGTGATGAGCGAGGTGGGCAGATAGTCGCCGTCCACGACGGGCGCGATCGGGAACAGGCCGGGCTGCTCGTGCATCACCGTGGACACGGCGCGGTCCACGCCGCGGCGAATATCGTTCGCGCCCAACGTGCGCAGGGCCTGGGCCGCGTTCTCCGGGGCGATCCCGAGTTCGCCGAGGCAGCGGCGGGCGAACAGGCGGGCTTCGACCTGCGTGGGAGCCCAGTCCGCGGGGGCGCTCTGGGCGATGCCGCGATGGAACAGTCCGGCCGCGGCGGGCGTGCACATCAGCGACAGCACCGCGTGCGCACCGGCGGATTCGCCGAAGATGGTGACATTGTTCGGATCACCGCCGAACGCGCCGATATTGCGCCGCACCCACTCCAGCGCCGCGACCTGATCGCGCAATCCGAGATTCGAGTCGAATGGGCTTTCGGGTGTGGAGAATTCGCCGAAATCGACGTAGCCGAACGCGCCGAGCCGGTAATTGACCGACACCACGATCACATCGCCACGCAAGGCCATCCGGCCGCCGGAGTACAGCCGCAGCGCCGAGGTGCCGATCATGTAGCCGCCGCCGTGGATGAACACCATGACCGGGCGCGGCGTGATCGAGGGCTCGTTGGGGGCGGTGACATTCAGCGTCAGGCAATCCTCGCCGGTCGGCTGCTGCTGTCGGGGTCCGATGCGCGCGCCGTCGCGGTGTTGCATTGCGGCGTAACCGAAATCGGTGGCGTCCCGCACCCCGCTCCAGGGCTGCACCGGCCGCGGCGCGCGGAAGCGGAATTCTCCGACCGGGGGTGCCGCGAAAGGAATGGACCGCCAGCGTGAAACGCGGCGGCCCCGGATGCCGCGGACCACTCCGTCCGCGGTTGTGATGTCTGTCGTTGCCACCATTGGAAAAGGGTAGACCGAACTCCCGGGAGCTCCCAGGGGCAAATTGCCCTGAACTCCCGAGCGGTCCGGATGGCTTGCTACTGGAGGTAGCCCTCGACCTGCCGGGCCGAATTGACCTCCGCCTCGTCGGGGTTGCGGCCCTGATCCAGGCGGGCGCGACGCTGCCGCAGCAGGTCCCAGCACTGGTCCAGCTGGACCTCGAGCTCGGCCAGCTGGCGTCGCTCCTCCTCGGGGCTCAGCTCGCCGCCGGTGGTCTGGGCGCGCAGCTCGTGCTCACGATCCACGAGTTCCTTGATCCGCGCGTGGATGTCCTTTTCGGTCATGCGCTCCACTCTACGACCCGCTCCAGCGCATCTCCGGCCAACCGGACGGCCGTCGGCAGGTCCGCCGCCGACAGGGCGGCGTAGCCGAGCGCCAGGCCGAAGGTGTGGCGGGGACCGAGGTGGTGGCGGGCCAGCGCGTCCAGGTACACCCCGGCCGCGTGGGCCGCGGCCACCGCGCGGTCCTCCTGCTCGGCCGAGGCGAGCGGCACGAAGACGTGCGATCCGGCGTCGTCGCCGCGCACCTCGAGGCCGCGACCGCGCAGCTCGTCCACCACGAGGGCCCGGCGGAGCGGCATGTCGCGGCGCAGGCGGCGCAGGTGGCGGGCCAGGTCGCCGTGCCGGGCCAGCTCGGCCACCACCTGCTGACCGGCCGGGGCGGGACTGGTGCCGGTCAGTTCCCGGTAGGCGAGCACGGCCTCGGCGACGGCCGGATCGGCGACCAGCCAGCCGATGCCGAGGGTGGGGGTGAGGATCTTGCTGGTGGTGCCCAGATGCACGACCGCGTCCGGGGCGAGGGTGGCCAGCAGCGGCAAGGGCGCGGTGTCGTAGCGCAATTCGCCGTCGTAGTCGTCCTCGATGACGAGAGCGCCGGTGCGGCGGGCGAATTCGACGAGGGCGACACGGCGCGCGGCGGGCATGCGTGCGCCGAGCGGAAACTGGTGCGCGGGCGTGCAATACACCATGCGGGCGTCCTCGGGCAGCAGATCCACCCGCAGCCCCTCGGCATCGACGGGCACCGGAACCGGCCGCATGCCCGCCGCCCGGAACGCACCGGCGGCCCGGCGATAGCCCGGATCCTCCATGGCCACCACCGCGCCGGGGCGCAGCAGCGCCGCCGCGAGTTCGCCCGCGGCCGAGCTGGTTCCGGCGGTGGCCAGCACCGCGCTGCCGCTGCCCGCGCCCAATCCGCGATGCCGCAGCAGATGCTCGGTGACCGCCTCCAGATACTCCGGCTCGCCACGACGGTCCTTGCGGATCAACGGCATTCGGTCCGAGGCGGCCCGCCAGGCCCGCCGCCACGCGGCCGCGTCGATGGCCTCGATGGATGGTGCGCCCGCCGCGAGGTCCAGCAGGCCCGCCAGCGGATCGACGCGTTCGGGTCCGGTGCTCGCGACGCCGCCCGGTGCGGGCGCGGCGGTCAGATACGTGCCCGAGCCGTGGCGGCCGTCGAGCCAGCCCTCGGCGTGCAACTGGTCGTAGGCGGCGGTGACGACCGTGCGGCTCACCCCGAGCCGGGTGGCCAGATCCCGCGAGGAGGGCAGCCGATCCCCGCCGCGCAGCGCGCCGGTGGTGGCGGCGAGCCGCAGCCCGGTCGCCACCTGGACGGCCAGGGGTGTGCCGCTGTCGCGGTCGACGGTGAACGGGAGGTCGTCGTCGACCAGGCGATTTCCCCGCAAGTGGCCTCCTGCTGTCGCGACGAACGGTCGCTCTTAGCATGCCACCCGGGTCTCAGTGCAGGACGGTGAGCTCGGAGTCGGTGGGCGTGCGATCGAGCGGGGTGTCGGCGCGGTCGCGCAGGAACTTGTCGAACAGGGCGGCGACGTAGCCGTGCACCAGGTTCGCGCCGCGGGCCGCCGCAATGGTGCCGATATCGCGGCGGTCGGCCGCGTGCGCGGCGTCGGGAATCAGCAGCGGCAGATCGGTGAAGTCGTAGTGGGCCGTATCCCGCAGGGACAGTTGCTTTTTCCAGCCGGTGCCGACACCGAAGAAGGCGTCCAGCGACGGCCGGGCATCGCCGACCTCCTCGATCTGCTGGCTGGTGAGCACCAGCACCGGCCGGTCCACGCCGTCGACGGCCGCGCGCCCGAGGTCCGCGTCGACGCCGAGCTGTCCGTCCAGGTCGACGGCAGCGGCGATGCGCCGGTCGTCGTGCAGCGCCTCGACCGCGGTGTAGCCGCCGGAGGAATGGCCGACCATGCCGATGTGCCCGAGGTCGAGGGCGTGATCGAGGCCCGCGGGCAGGGCGCGCTGTTCGGCGTCGGGATTGCTGCCGTGCGAGAGCTGGGTCAGCGAGTCCAGCACCAGACCGATATCGGGCAGCCGCGCGTCGATATACCGTTTCCGCAGTTCGGGCGTGAAACCTCCGGGCTGCGGCTCGAATCGGGCCAGGCGGCCGCCGGGGAACTCCACGGCCGGTCCGGTCTCGTAGGTGTGGTCGATGGTCACCACCACATAGCCGCGGCTGGCGAGATCCTCGGCCAGCCCGGTGCCCAGCAGCCGGGTGACGCCCGCGCCCGGCGAGTACAGGATGACCGGGTAACCCTCGCCCGCGGCCGGGGCGTCGGAATACGAATTCGTCAGCAGCCCCGGCAGTTCCACGCCGATCTGCTGCTCGAGTTCGGGTACCAGCTGGCTGGAGACGTAGTGGGCGCGCAGATAGTGCTCGACGTCGGTGGCCGGATAGAACACCGACACCATCAGCTCGCGCGGCCGCTCCGGATGGAACGGGTCGGGTCGCTGCTGGTCGACGAGGTGCAGGGTGGTGGTGCCCACCGGCAGTTGGCCGCTCGGCCGGGGTAGCACGGTGACGCCGATCGGTCCGGCGTGCGCGGTGGAGGTGGTCACGGTGAGCAAGGCGGCCGCGGTGGTGGCCGCGGCGATGAGTCGAGCGATCAACGATTTCCCCTGGAGGCCGAAGCTGCCCCGGATGCGAGTGCGTACAACACGAAACCCGTACCGGCGCTGGTGATTGCGTAGATCAGCATGTGCCGCACGCAATCGTAGAGGCTGATCTTCGCCACCGGATCGGTTCGGGCGATGAGACCGGCGAGTACCGCGACGGCCAGCAGCGACAGCAGCACCGGGACGCGTCGCGGGTCCGGCGCGGCGGTGGCGGCCCGCCGGTACCAGGCGACCAGATACCCCGCCAGCAGCAGCATTCCGCCGATCGAGGAGATGTAGCCGATGACGTTGTAGACCCGGTGCGGCCCGATCACGGACTCCCGCAGCACTTCCCAGTGCTGGACGGCCGCGCCGTCGGTGTGGGTGAAGGCATCCCAGGCCAGATGGGTGAGCGCCCCGGCGAGCAGGGCCAGACCGCCGCCGAGCGGGGTCGGCCGGGTCATGGTGATCGCCTTGCCGAGCAGGCCGGAGACGGGCCTCCGCAATGCCCAGGCGATGGCCACCCCGACCGCACCCAGCAGCATGTCCGCGGGCAGCCCGAGTAGTGAGTGCGTGAATTCGCCGTCGACGCCGACCGGTACGTAGTACGGCACGTCCGGTGCGATGCTGCCGGCCACCAGGCCCGGGAACCACAGCGTCCGCCGCAAGGGCAGGACGGCAGCCGGATGTGCGAGCGTGAACGGCACGATGGATCCCCCCGAAGTGGTCTGTACTTCTTGTGAAGAATTGGCTATTCAGGAATGCCATTTCCCCCTCGAAACTGGACTCATGAGTGAGACAGCTTCGACCCGGACCCCATTCTCTTCGAATCGGACCGCCCTGTCGCCCACCCCGCGCAGCAGCCTCACCCGGTCCAAGGAAAGGGGTCGCACCGACCGCGCCGAGCTGGACGCGATGCTCGACGCCGGTCTGATCTGCCACCTCGGGGTGATCCTGCACGGCACGCCGGTCGTCATCCCGACCATCTACGGCCGCGATGGCGACACCCTGTATCTGCACGGCTCCACCGGCGCCGGGAATCTGCGCGCCGCCATGACCGGCGACGTCTCGCTGACCGTCACCGAGGTGAACGGGATCGTGTATGCCCGTTCGGCCATGCACTTCTCGATGAACTACCGGTCCGCGGTGATCCACGGCCGCCCGGTCGAACTCACCGATCCCGACGAGCGCATGCATGCCCTGCGCGTCATCGTCGAACACGCCGCGCCCGGCGCGTGGGACGCCGTGCGCTCCCCGAACAAGAAGGAGATGGCCGCCACCCTGGTGCTGGCCCTCGACCTGACCGAAGCGTCGGTGAAGGTCCGCACCGGCGGCCCCCGCGACGACGCGGAAGACATCGCGGCGGGCGGTGTCTGGGCGGGTGTGCTGCCCATGCGTCAAGTCTTCGACGCCCCGATCACCTCCGACGACGTGGACGCGGGAATCGAAGTGCCGCAACACGTCCTGGCCCGGGTGACCGAGGCGGCGGTGTCCGTCTAGTTACCAGCTCCGGCCGCGCAGACCCAGTTCGGCCAGGGCCGACGTGGCCAGCGCCGTCAGCGCCGAGGGCGTGGGCACCGCCACCGGATCCAGGCTGATCAGCGACAACGTATAGGTGTCGGCGATACGGGTCAGATAGCCGGAGAGCCGGGTCCGGGGCAGCGCGTTCGCGCGCAGGCCGGGGTGGATGGCGCGCGCCGCGACCCCGGTGCACGCGTGCGGTCCCAGCGCGAGCAGGGATTCGGGCAGATTGCCGATATTCGAGCAGAGGATGTCGCGTTCGCCCGCGCCCTTGGCCAGCCGATACGCCCAGCGGTCGGGGATGACCTGCAACAGCTCCTCCGGGATGCCGCCCGGACTGGTCATGCGGTGCTCGTAGGCCGCGCGCGCCTGCCGCCGCAGGGTGGCCGGGGTGTCGGCGCGGGTGATGGCGACCTCGGTCATGGACATGTCGTTGTCCACGCGCGGTTCGTCGCGGGTGTCGACCGGGAGGCTGGCGGCAATGGTGGCGGCGGGAAAACCGCTGGCCCACAGCATGTTCGCGATGAGATACACGAACAGGCTGTTGGCGGTGCCGCCGTGCGAGACCGCGACGCGGTTCCAGTCGCGGGCCGAGATCTCCACCACGGCCGCGCAGGTGGCCGCCTCGGACCGGGTGCCGGGCAAGGCTTTTCGATCCGGTGCGGCGGTCGGGCGCGCGGGGATGCCGTGGCGTAGCGCGCGGGCGGTGCCGCCCAGGACAGTGGCCCACATGCGCCGCGCGTCGGACCAGTCGGAATTGCTCGCCACGGGCGCGGCGAGCGGCGTGCCCGCCAGCGCGTTGTCGATGGCGAGGGTCAGCGCCCGCCCGTCTGCGAGGGCGTGTGAGCAGGTGAGCGCCACCACGCAGCCGCCGTCGTCGACGCGCGCGGCGGACAGCCGCCAGCCGGGCCCCAGTTCGGGGTTCAGGTCGTGGCCCTGCCGGTCGGCCCAATCCAGGACCGACGCAACCGGGATCGGCTCGCGGACCAGCTCGAACGGGTAGGCCGACTCGTTGGTCTGCCAGCGCGGGCGGGCTCCCGGCACCCGGGGGCGCACCACCCGCCGCCCGAGCGGCCCGGTGCGCAGATCGCGGTGTACCCGCCACAGCAGGGCGGGGTGCACGGGTTCGGCGGTACGCCAGAGTCCCTGCAGGACGATCGGGGTTCCCATGCCCCGATGCGACCGCAGGAAGATCTCGTCCAGCACGCTCAGCCGATTCATCGAACGGCTAGCGTACCGATCGGTTGCATGTGATGCTGCCGGGCGTATTCGGGGCTATCACTCGGCGCTGATTTCCACGGCACTCACGCCCGGCTGCCGTGCCTGCCCGCGCCCGACGCGAATCGCGCCGCACCGTCCAGCGCCCCGTCCGTCAGCGCCTTCATCCCGTGCTTCAGCTCGTTGGCGATGGCCTCCGGCTCCTCCAGCCCGTTCTGCTCCAGCACCGACATGCGGTCCGACCGCAGGCAGGTCTGCGGCAGGGCGGCCAGTTCGAGCGCGAGTTCCTCGGCGGCGCGGCGGGATTCGCCGGTCGGCACCACGCGCGTGACGAGGCCGATCTGCAGCGCCTCCGGCGCGCCCACCGCGCGACCGGTGAGGATCAGGTCCATGGCCCGGCCCTCGCCGATGATGCGCGGCAGCCGCACCGTGCCGCCGTCGATGAGCGGAACACCCCAGCGGCGGCAGAACACGCCGAAGGTGCTGTCCTGCTCCGCGATTCGCAGATCGCACCAGAGCGCGAGTTCGATGCCGCCCGCGACGGCGTAACCGGAGACGGCGGCGATGACGGGCTTGGACAGTTTCATGCGGGTGGGGCCCATGGGGCCGTCGCCGTCCTCGGTGACCGCGTTGGAGCGTTCGGTGCCCAGGGCCTTGAGGTCGGCCCCCGCGCAGAACGTGCCGCCCTCGCCCCAGAGCACGGCGACCGCGGCGGTGGGGTCGGCGTCGAAGTCGCGGAAGGCGTCGGCCAGGGCTTTCGCGGTGGGTCCGTCGACCGCGTTGCGGGCCTCCGGCCGGTGCAGGATCACGGTGTAGACGGGGCCGTTGCGTTCCACTCGAACTGTCACGGGCGCGACGTTACGCCGTAAACCGGGGGTTGCGTCAAGAAATGAATCGGTGGTTCACTTCTTGCATGGCCTATCGCAGAACCCCCGCCGTCCAGGCGCGCCTGGACGCCCAGGCGGGTGTGATCGTGCGCTCCGCCATGACCGTGCTCTCCCGCGACGGCTTCGCGGGACTGTCCATGGCCGCGGTCGCCGCCGAGGCGGGCGTCGCCACCGGCACCGTCTACAAGAACTTCAGCGGCAAGGCCGAATTGGTGACCGCCGTCTTCCGCGAGGTGGTCACCCGCGAGGTCGAGGCGGTCGCCGACGCGGGAGCCCCGGGGGAGGGGCGCAGCGCCGCCGACCGGGTCACCGCGGCGGTCGAGACCTTCGCCGGGCGCGCCCTCAAGAACCCGAAACTGGCCTACGTGCTGCTGGCCGAACCGGTGGACGCCGCCGTCGACGCCGAACGCCTGCGCTTCCGCCGCGCCTTCGCCGAGACCTACGTCAACGCCATCGCCGACGGTGTCGCGAATGGTCAACTGCCGCCGCAGGATCCGCGCACCTCGGCCACCGCGCTGGTCGGCGCCATCGGCGAAGTGCTGGTCGGCCCGCTGTCGCAACAGCTGCAGAGCGAATCGGTGCTGCCGGAACTCGTCGCCTTCGCGCTGCGCGCGCTCGGTGTCCCACCCGAATCGCGCTGCGCACCCCACGAATAGGAGTCACTCCGCAATGCATACGCACGACGTCTTCAACCAGGTGCCGCCCATCGCCCCGTTCGACAACTCCCGCAATCCCGCGCTGATCGAGGGCCTGCACCGGGAGGGCGCGGGCTGGGCCGAGGCCGAGGTGCGGGAACTCGGGGCGCTCGGCGGCGGCGTGCAGGCGCAGGAGTGGGGGCGGCTGGCCAACGAGAACCCGCCGATCCTGCACACCCACGACCGCTACGGCAATCGCATCGACGAGGTGGAGTTCCATCCGTCCTGGCATCAGCTCATGGATGTCGCTGTGTCCCATGGCCTGCACGGCACGCCGTGGCGCGACGACCGGCCGGGCGCACACGTGGCGCGCGCCGCCAAGCTGGCCGCCTGGGGCGTGTCCGACGCCGGGCACATGTGCCCGATCTCGATGACCTACGCGGTGGTGCCCGCGCTGCGCCACAATCCGGAACTGGCCGAGAAGTACGAGCCGTTGCTGGCGTCGCGGGTCTACGACTTCGGCCTGCGCGAGCCCTCCACCAAGGCCGGTCTCATCGCGGGCATGTCCATGACCGAGAAGCAGGGCGGCTCGGACGTGCGCGCCAATACCACCACGGCCACACCGCTTTCCGACGGCACGTACCGCATCGTCGGCCACAAGTGGTTCACCTCCCACCCCATGGGCGACATGTTCCTCACCCTGGCCCAGGCCCCGGGCGGGCTGTCGTGTTTCATGTTGCCGCGCGTGCTGCCGGACGGCACCCGCAACGCGCTGCGCATCCAGCGCCTGAAGGACAAGCTCGGCAACAAGTCCAACGCCTCCTCGGAACTGGAGTACGAGAACGCCATCGGCTGGCTGGTCGGCCAGGAGGGCGCGGGTGTGAAGACCATTATCGAAATGGTCAATATGACCCGTCTGGACTGCGTGATCGGCTCGGCGACCGTCATGCGCACCGGCGCGGTCTTCGCCACCCATCACGCGCGCAATCGCATGGCGTTCGGCAAGTATCTGGTCGATCAGCCCGCCATGCGAAACGTCCTGGCGGACTTGGTGATCGAGGCCGATGCCGCGACCACGGTCATGATGCGACTCGCCGGGGCCACCGACCGCGCCGAGCACGATCCCGCCGAGGCGGCGCTGCGCCGCATCGCGCTGGCGGTCACCAAGTACTGGGTGTGCAAGCGCGCCCCCGCGCACGCGGCCGAGGCGCTGGAATGCTTCGGCGGCAACGGTTATGCCGAGGAGTCGGGCATGCCGCGGCTGTACCGCGAGGCTCCGCTCATGTCCATCTGGGAGGGCTCGGGCAATGTGGCGGCGCTGGACGCGTTGCGCGCCATGGCCCGTCAGCCCGAGACCGTCGAGGCGTTCCTGGGCGAGGTCAACCTGTCCCGTGGCTCGAACCGCCACCTGGATACGGCCATCGATCGAATCGGCAAGGAGCTCACCGATTTCGCCGACATCGAGTATCGCGCCCGCCGTGTGGTGGAGTTGATGGCGTTGGTCCTGCAGGGCGCTCAGCTGGTGCGCCACGGCCATCCGGCCGTCGCGGATGCCTTCTGCGCCACCCGTTTCGGCGGCGACTGGGGCATCGCCTTCGGCACGCTGCCGACGGGTGTGGACGCCGAGGCCATCATCGAGCGCGCCTACGTCAACTGAGGTCGAGGCCCCGGGCCGCGAGCGCCTCCCGCAGGACGCGGATGGCCTTGGGGCCCATGCCGTGCAGGGCCAGCAGCTCGCGCTCGGCGACTCCCGCCAGTTGTTCCACGCCGGTGTATCCGGCGGCGGTCAGGGCGCGGGTCGCCGGTGCGCCGATGCCGCGTGGCCAGGTCGAATCGGTCATGGGCCGAGCCTAGATCGACTCCGCGGGACGCGCGGGAGGTGGCACGCCCTTGTAGAACGTGTTCTACTTTTGCCATGACTAAGGGACCTTTGGCGGGGGTGCGGATCGTCGAGCTGGCGAGCATCGGGCCCGGACCGCACGCGGGGATGATGCTGGCCGATCTGGGCGCGGACGTGGTGCGGGTGCAGCGGCCCGGGGACGGGTCGGCGGCCGGGCCGATGCGGGCGCAGCTGCGCGGGCGGACCATCGTGCAGGCCGACTTCAAGAATCCGGACGACATCGCGGCGGTGCGCGCGCTCATCGACAAGGCCGACGTGGTGTTCGAGGGCTACCGGCCGGGTGTGGTGGAGCGGCTCGGGCTCGGACCGGAGGAAGCGCTGCGACACAATCCGCGCCTGATCTACGGCCGCATGACCGGGTGGGGTCAGGACGGGCCGCGCGCCGACCGGGCCGGGCACGACATCAACTACATCGGCCTCACCGGCGCGCTGAACGCGATCGGGCGCAAGGGCGAACGGCCGGTGCCGCCGGTCAATATGCTCGGCGACTACGGCGGCGGTTCGGTATTCCTGGTGCTCGGCATCATTACCGCGTTGTTCGAACGGGAGCGCTCCGGGCAGGGGCAGGTGGTGGACGCGGCCATGGTGGACGGTGCGCTGACGCTGGCGCATTCGCTCTGGATCCTGCACCAGGGCGGCATGTGGTCCGACGAGCGCGGCGCCAACCTGCTCGACACCGGAATGGCCTGGTACGACACGTATTCCACCGCCGACGGCAAGCACCTGGCGGTCGGCGCGTTCGAGCCGCAGTTCTACGCGGAACTGCTGCGCGTGCTCGAACTCGACCCGAAATCGCTGCCGCACCAGATGGATCCGGCCGGGCAGGACGTGCTGCGCAAGGTCTTCACCGAGACGTTCGCGAGCAAGACCCAGGACGAATGGGCTGCCCTCTTCGACGGTGTCGACGCCTGCGTCACCCCCATTCGCACCTGGACCGAGGCCGCGCAGGACGAACACCTGCGCGCCCGCGGCTCCCTCGTCGAGGTCGACGGGATGCTGCAACCCGCCCCCGCGCCTCGCTTTTCGCGCACCCAACCGCCGACGCCGCAGGCGGCGCCGACGGGATTCACCGCCATTGGTGAAATCTGGGTGTAGCGATCTGCTCGGCTAGGCCGTGCCGCCGTTGACGCGAATGTTCTGTGCCGTCACCCAATTCGCGGCATCACTGGCGAGAAACGCGACGACGGCGGCGATTTCGCTGGGCTTGCCCAGCCGGTTGAAGGCGCTCATGGCTTCCAGTCCGGCCAGGAACTCCGCGCTCTTGCCGGTGCGGTAGGTCTCGGTCTCGGTGGCGCCGGGGCTGACCGCGTTCACCGTGATGCCGCGCGGCCCGAACTCCTTGGACAGGATGTGGGTGAACTGCTCCACCGCGCCCTTGGTCGAGTCGTAGACGGCGTAGCCGGGCAGCATGAGCGCGGTGGTGGAGCTGGAGATGGTGATGATCCGGCCGTTGTCGGCCATCTTGTCCCAGGCCAGCTGCATGCCGTGGAAGACGCCCTTGACGTTCACGGCGTAGCTCAGATCGAACTCCTCCGAGGTCACCTCCGCGAACGGCTTGGTGATCGCGACCGCCGCGTTGTTGACCAGAATGTCCCAGCTGCCCCAGGTTTCGAGCACCCGGGCGACCATGGCCGCGTACTCGTCGCGATCGCGCACGTCCGCGGCCACCGCCAGCGCTTGGCCGCCGTCCGCCTCGATCTTCGCGACCACTTCGTCGGCGAGTTCGGGGTGTGCGGATGATTGATCGCGACCCGGACACCCTGTGCGGCAAGCGTTTCCGCGATGGACCGGCCGATGCCGGTGGCGGCCCCCGTGATCAGGGCGGTCTTGGCGGACATCACTCGTACCAGTAGTCGAGCCAGATCTGCGCGCCCTCACCGAGATTGGCCTTGAAGCCGCCCTCGCCGCGCAGTCCGGTCAGATCGCCGGTGCCGGAGCCGGGGACCACGAACCATTCGCCGCTGACGATATTGTCCGCGACGCTGCCCTGATCCTGCAGCAGGAAGGTGCCGGACTTGCCGTCCACCGAGCCGGTAATGCGCTCGATGCCGACGAAACTCGCGGTGCCGTCGGGGCTGGAGGACTGCAGGAATTCCACCACGCCGTCACCCTCGATGCCGCCGGAGAAACTCTCCTCCACATGAATTCGGGTGAGCACCGGGCCCTGTTCGGGTTCGTCATAGGGGACCGGCTCGTACTTGTGCACCGTGATGGTGCCCTCGACGCGAATCTTCTCGGTCATCACATGCCTTCTGTCGTGCTGAAGCGCCCGATCGACGCCATCGCTATCTTCCTCCGGCAGTGGGGTTTTCGCGTTCCAGTGCGCCAAATCGCCGAAATCGGACATTATTGAGAAGGTGCGTTTATCGATCGCGGAATATTGATTATCGATCGAATGTTCCCTGGTGCCGGTGAGATCCGATGGCTATGGTCGAAGATCATGAACGCACGTACATTTCTCGGCGCGGCCGTGGCTTCGGTAGCGCTCATTCTCGCCGGAAACGGCGTCGCCTCAGCGGATATCGGACTGACCGAAGCGGACAACTCGCAATTCCTCGACGGTGACACGCTGTACTTCTCGGACTGGTTGGGCTCTTCCAACTGCGCAATCCACGCCGACGGCACCGTTGGCTGCGACCTCGGCCCCGGCCAGTCACTGTGGGGGATCATCCCGATCAGCGATGTCGTCATCGACAACTCCATCCTGCCCGCGCACCCGACCTTCGGCCTCGGCGGCCAGCACGGCCGCCCCGGCAGCCGCTGGATCACCGACGTGCCCCGCGACGCGAACGTCTACCAGGGCACCCGCATCGACTACGCGGGCGTCACCTGCATCGGCGGGCTCCCGCGCGGCGGCCTGAACTGCACCTCGAAGGGGCACAAGTTCACGCTGGGACAGTCCGTCACCATCTCCTGATCACCCCGACGCGACACCGCTGGACCGCGACACCCGGCTGCGACGAAGGC
Source organism: Nocardia sp. NPDC004722 (assembly GCF_053601505.1). Classification (NCBI taxonomy): domain Bacteria; kingdom Bacillati; phylum Actinomycetota; class Actinomycetes; order Mycobacteriales; family Nocardiaceae; genus Nocardia; species Nocardia sp. NPDC004722. The sequence goes on along the minus strand of NZ_JBSGBY010000055.1, from coordinate 2,778 downwards.
CACGCTTCCGGCCGCGGCCCAGCGGTAATAGCGTCGAATCATGCCTCGTACAACGACGTACACCCAGTGGATCGCCCTCGAACCACGGCAGCTGTGGACTGTGCTCGGGGATCCCGCCCGGTGGCCGCAGTGGAATCCGGCCGTCACGGCACTGACCCTGCACGCCGCGCCCGCCGCCGGGACCACCGGCGACTACCTGCCGCGCGGCCGCGTCAACGAGGCCGTGCACGGACGGCTGGCGAAACCTTTCGTCGTCTCGACCTTCGTGCCCGAGCGCGAACTCACCCTCGAACAGCCCGAACCCGCGGGGACCATGCGGATGCGCTGGGTGCTCACCCCGCGTGACGGCGGCACCCTGCTCACCCAGCAACTCACCTTCAGCGGCCCCTCGGGCACGCTCATGCGCAAGGTCGTCGGCGATCTGCTCGAGACCGACACCCACACCTGCTTCGCGCGCCTGGCGCAGCTGGCGGGGCTCCAGCCCGCCGCCGACGCGCAGACCGTCGTGATCGCGGGCGGCACCGGCGCATTGGGTCGCACCCTCGCCGCCGACCTCACCTGCCGTGGGCAGCGCGTCGTCATCCTGACCCGTCGCACCGTGCCGGAACTGCCCTACCCGCAATACGAATGGGACGGCCGCACCGTCGGAACCTGGGTCGATGCCCTGCGCCACCCCGGCCGGACCGCGGTCGTCAATCTCGCGGGCAAGCTCGTCGACTGCCGCCCCACCGCGCGCAATGTGGCCGAATTGCGCCGCAGCCGAGTCGATTCCACGCGGGCGCTGGTGGAGGCGTCCAAGACCCTGGATCGGCCCATCGAGCACTGGATCCAGGCCAGCACCACCGCCATCTGGGCCGACGCGGGCGAAATCCGCTGCACCGAAGCCACTCCGCTGCCCGATCCGGGCCTGCCGCAGATGACCGGGGTGGCACAGCCCTGGGAGGAGGCGTTCGACGGCGCCAATGCCACACACTGGACCATCCTGCGCACCTCGATCGTCCTCGACCCGGACGCGCCCGCAATGAAACGCCTGGTGGCGTTGACCAAGGCCGGGCTCGGCGGCAGCGTCGGCAATGGCAGGCAGTGGTTCAGCTGGATCCACCTCGAGGACTGGCTGGCCATCGTGCGAGCCGGGCTCGGACTCGATCCCCATGTCGCACTCCCGAACGGCGTGCTCGTCGCGGCCACCGACTTCCCGGTGCGCAACAAGGAACTCATGGCCACCCTGCGTCGGCAGCTGCGGCGCCCCTGGTCGCCACCCACCCCCGCGCCCGCGCTGACCATCGGCGCGGTCCTGCTACGAACCGATCCAGCACTCGGACTCACCGGTCGTCACGCCACCTCCGAGGTGCTGCGCCACAATGGGTTCCGCTTCCGGTATCCGACGCTGGACGAGGCGATCTCGGACCTGCTGCCACGCTGACCTGCGGCGGAATCCTCGACGGTGTGATCTACGACATCTTGTCGTAGAAAGGTGTCACGTTCGGCGGGGCTGCGGCGTCTGGTCTGTATGACAACCACCGCGAACCGCGCCGATGCCGCCGACCAGCGGTATCACCTGGCCGCGGGCCTGAAACGCTCCATCAACAAGGTGTTCCCGACGCACTGGTCGTTCCTGCTCGGGGAGATCGCGCTCTACACCTTCATCATCCTGCTGCTGTCCGGGATCTACCTGACCTTGTACTTCGAGCCGTCGATGACCGAGGTCACCTACAACGGCAGCTACCAGCCCCTGCGCGGTGTGCAGACCCTTGCCCAGCCGCCACTGCGCGAACACCTCCTGCTTGGATTTGACCGGCACCTCGGCGGTTTCGATCGCCAGCTGGTATCGCAGCCACAGATAGGCGGTGTGCAGGCTGCGCGTCATCTCCCCGAACAGCAGTTGATGCACCGGCGACGACGCGATCGGTTCTCCCGTGTCGGCGAAGCGTTTCGTCGTGGTGGCGGTGAGGATTTCGTCGTACACCCGCTGGGCGCACCCGGTGTAGACCGCGGCGATGGCGAGCTGGTTGCCGACGAAGCTGCCCCGGCTCATGGTCAGCATCCTGGTGAAAGCGCCCGGCACGCCGAGGGCTTCGTCGTCGGGAACGAACACGTCCGCGAGCCGGATGCCGTTGTTGGCGGTGGCCCGCATGCCCAGGCCGTCCCACGGTGCCCGGGTACTCACCCCCACCGCGTCGCGCGAGACGAAGAAGGTGGCCAGCCCCTCGGCGGTCTCGTGCCCCTCGAGCCTGGCGGAGGTCAGATAGTAGTCGGCGACCCCGGTCGCGCAGCCGAAAGACTTCTCGCCGTTGAGAATCCAGCCGCCGTCGACCTTGCGGGCGGTGGTGGCGATGGTGATGTTGGCCGCGGAGGTCTTCACCGCTTCGGAGGCGAAATTGGCCAGCCACACCCCCTCACCCATGCGGGTGAGCACCTTCTCGGCGAAAGCCCGCACCACCGGAATCTCGGCGTCGTCGAACAATCCGGCGTCGATGGCCTCGAGCGGCAGCAGCCCGCGCGAGGCGCTGGTGTTGTGGAAGAAGTAGGCCAGCGCGGTGGACGGGCATGCGGTGCCCATGGCGTAGGTGGCGGCGGCCAGATCGCGCAGCGTGCCGCCCAGGCCGCCGAACTTCTCCGGCACCACCAGGCCCAGCAGCCCGGCGTCACGCAGCAGCGCGACATGCCCGGCGGGGAAGGTGGCCATCGACGTCCTGGGCACACCGGAAACCTACAACCACTACCCGACCGGATGGGCGGCAGCCTTTTCCACGCCGTTCCAGATGTTCAAACGCTACG
>NZ_JBSGBY010000054.1:0-22324 GCF_053601505.1 Nocardia sp. NPDC004722 | reverse complement strand
TCGACGGCGGCGCGCGGCCGCCGTCCTCGTCGTGGACGGTGGGTCACCCCGGTAGGCGAATCGCCGGAGCGCCGAGCGCATCGATCATACCGAGCGGTAGCAATTGTGGAGCAATGTTGCGGCGGCCCAGGTCGATCCAGCCTCCGCGCGTACGCTGGGCGTTCTCAGCGATCGAGTCGGAGGAGTTCACGCGCGATGACCGACCCGGTAGTCGGATTGACCGGTACGCTGACCTCGCCGATCCGGGGCAAGGGAACCCTCGGGGAGGTGCGAGTCGCCATCCGAGGGGGAACCGAGCTCTACATCGCACGCGCCGAGGAACCTCTCGCGGCCGGTGTCACCGTGCTCGTGGTGGCCGCGCATCCGGGGCGGGTGGTCGATGTTGTTGCGTGGATTCCCCTTCCGGGCGATCGATAGATCGACAAGTTCTATCCACCAGTAGAGGGAGACAACGATGCTGGGCTACCACGTACCCGATCCCGACGAGGCGATGCTGGTCAGCGGATCGCGCGGCGCCAAGGACGGGTCCACACCGTTTCGGGTGGTGATCGGGCACGGCACCTGGGTGATGCCGTTCTTCCGCAAGGTGCGGTATCTGTCGCTGGCGATGTTCGAGGCCGAGATCGGCGAGCGCTGTGTCACCAAGCAGGCCATCCAGTTGGATGTGCGCGCGGTGATCGCGTTCAAGGTCGCCAACGACACGCAGTCGATCGTCAATGCGGCGCAACGGTTCCTGTCCGAGCAGGAGCGGGAGATGAGCGTGCTGACCGGGCGCATCTTCTCCGGGCATCTGCGTTCGATCGTGGGCTCGATGACGGTGGAGGAGATCATCCGCGAGCGTCAGAAGCTCGCCGACGAGGTGCTGGTGGCCTCGAAGGTGGAGATGAGCAATATCGGGCTGTGGGTGGATTCCTTCCAGATCCAGTCCATCGACGACGGCAACCTCGGCTACATCGCCGCGTTGGCCGCCCCGCACAACGCGGCGGTCAAGCGGGACGCGCAGATCGCGCAGGCCGCCGCCGCGCAACTCGCGGCGCAAGCCGAGCAGGAGTCGCAGCGCAAGCAGGCGGAGTATCAGCGCGAGACCGCCATTCTCAAGGCGCAGTATCAGCGCGATATCGATTCCGCCAATGCCGAAGCGGCGCAGGCGGGTCCGCTCGCTCAGGCCACCGCATTGCAGGGGGTGCTCGCCGCACAAGCCGAGCAGGCCCGCAAGGAGGCCGAGCTGCGTGAGCAGCAGCTGCAGACCGAGGTGGTCAAGCCCGCCCAGGCCGAGGCCGAGCGGGTGCGCATCCTGGCCGTCGCCGAGGCCGACCGCACCCGGATTCAGGCCGAGGCGGCGGCGTCGAACAATCGGATCGCGTTGGACCAGTTGCTGATCGAGCAGTTGCCCGAGATCGTCAAGCAGGCGTCGCTGGGGCTGTCGAAGGCGAATCTGACGGTGCTCAACGGTCCCGACGGGGTGGGCGAGATCGTCAACGGGATGGTGGGGCAGGGCCTGACCGTCTTCAATTCGTTGCAAAAGGCACTTTCTTCCAATAATGATCAGCCTGCGGACTAGAGTGCCCGTGAGAGGGACGCGGCGACGAGGAGCGGGTGTTTAGGTGTCCATCGGGAAATTGGTGTCGTTCGACAGCTCTCGGGGTTTCGGGTTCATTCGGCCGGAGGACGGCGGGCCGGACGTGTTCGTGCACGTCAATGACATCGGGCTGGATGAGGACGAGCTGCGCCAGGGGCGGGTTTTCGAATTCGATGTGACCGAGGGTGATCGTGGGCCCAAGGCGATCAACCTGGCGGTGGTGCCCGGGCAGGTGAGCCCGCCCCGGCACAAGGGCAAGGAGCATCGGGTCTCGGGGGCGATGAGCGCGAACGAGCATCGCCGGTTGATCACCGAGCTGCTGCTGGACGCCTCGCCGCAGTTGACGGCGGCGGAGATCGTGACGATCCGTGATCGGCTCACGGCGTTCGCCGATCAGCATGGGTGGCTGGAAAACTGACCGGTTCGCATTACGATCGGTTGCGGGTCCACCGCGAACCGAGGAGGTCGTGTGCAACTGCCCGTCATGCCACCGGTGAAACCGATGCTGGCCAAATCGGTCTCCGAGCTGCCCCGCGAGGCGGGGCTGCGGTATGAGCCGAAATGGGACGGCTTCCGCTGCATCGTCTTTCGTGACGGCGACGAGATCGAACTGGGTTCGCGCAACGATCGGCCCCTGACCCGGTATTTCCCCGAACTGGTGGAACTACTGGGTCAGGCGCTGCCGCCGCGGTGCGTGATCGACGGGGAGATCGTCGTCGTCACCGAGGCGGGCCTGGATTTCGACACGCTGCAAAACCGGCTGCATCCGGCGGCGTCGCGGGTCAACAAGCTGGCGGTGGAGACACCGGCGAGTTTCGTGGGCTTCGATCTGCTGGCGCTCGGGGACGAGGATCTCACCGATCGTCCGTTCGCCGAGCGGCGCCGGGTGCTGGAATCGGTGCTCGACGGCCAGTTCTCGCGCCTGCACCTGACCCCGATCACCGCCGATCCCGAGACCGCCGCGGACTGGTTCACCCGCTTCGAGGGGGCCGGGTTCGACGGGGTGATGGCCAAGGCGGCGGATCTGCCGTATCTGCAGGACAAGCGGGTGATGCTCAAGATCAAGCATGAGCGCACCGCCGACTGTGTGATCGCCGGGTTCCGCTGGCACAAGGACGGGGAGGGCGTCGGGTCGCTGCTGCTGGGACTGTTCGACGATGAGGGCAATCTGCATCATGTCGGGGTGGCGTCGAGTTTCACCGCGGCGCGACGCAAGGAGCTGGTGGGTGAGCTGGAACCGTTGCGGCACAACGCCCTCGCGAATCATCCGTGGCGGTCGTGGGCGGACGCGGCGGCACAGGCGAAGGCCGACGGGAAGATGCCCGGCGGGGTGAGCCGCTGGACCGGCGGCAAGGATCTGTCGTGGGAGGCGCTGCGGCCGGAGTTGGTGGCCGAGGTGCGCTATGAGCATGTGATGGCGGGGCGGTTGCGTCACGGTGGGCGGCTGGTGCGTTTCCGCAGCGACCGCACCCCCGAATCGTGCACCTACGCGCAGCTCGACGAGGTCGCCCCGGCCGAGCTGGCCGATATCTTCGCCGAGGCGCGCGCCGCGAAAGGGAAGCCGCAGTGAGTGATTCGATGGATATCGAGGTGGCCGGGCACAGTGTCACCATCTCCAATCCGGGCAAGATCTACTTCACCAAACGCGGGGACACCAAGCTGGATCTGGTGAACTACTACCTGGCGGTGGCCGAGCCGATCATGCGCACCATCGGGGGTCGGCCGGTGCTGCTGGAGCGCTATCCCGATGGGGCGTCGGGCAAGTCGTGGTTTCAGAAGCGGGTGCCGAAATCGGTGCCGGACTGGTTGCAGACCACGGTCGTCTCGACCCCGAACGGCACCGAGAGCGACGCCTTGGTGGCCGTCGACATGGCGCACATCCTGTGGGCGGTCAACCTGGGCTGCTTGGGCTTTCACGTCTGGGCGACCCACGCCGGTGCGGAAGCCGCCTCCACCTTCCCGCCCGTGCACGACGCGGCCGGAAACGCGTTGCCGCCCACCGGTGTCACCGACGAACTGCGTATCGATCTGGATCCCTCCCCCGGTATCGGATTCGAGGATCTGCGCGCCGCCGCGTTCGCCGTGCGCGCCCTGTGCAGCGAACTGGGCATCGATGTGCGGGTGAAGACCTCCGGCTCCCGCGGCCTGCACCTCTACGCTCTGTTGCAACCGGAGTGGGACGGCTATCAGGTCCGCGCGGCCGCGGTCGCGTTGGCGCGTGAGCTCGAACGCCGCCACCCCGACGACATCACCGCCGCCTGGTGGAAAGAGGAACGCGGCTCCCGCGTGTTCGTCGACTTCAACCAGAACGCCCCCCACAAAACAGTTTTCGGTGCCTGGTGCGTGCGCCCGAAGGTCGGCGCCCAGGTCTCCACCCCGATCTCCTGGGAAGCCCTGGAAACGATCGTCCCCGACGAGCTCACCATCGCCACCGTCCCCACCCGCGTCGCCGAACTGGGCGACCCGTGGGCCGACCGCACCCCGCAATCCCTCGCGGTCCTGCTCGAGATGTCCGAAAAGGACATGGCCGCAGGCTTGATGGACGCCCCCTGGCCTCCGGTCTACCCGAAGATGCCCAACGAACCCTCCCGCGTGCAACCGAGCAAGGCCCGCAAGGACAACAGCGACTGACGCTCTGATCACGACCGGTAGGCGGCGTCGATCCCCCGCATCGCGATCTCGAAGGTCACATCCAGTCCGCTCTCGTAGACGATCAGGGCAATCGCGAACGCCCACAGCATGTTGCGGTCGCGTTCGATGGCGCGCCCGCCCAGGTGCCAGCAGGTCACCCCGGCGACCAGCCACGACAACCACAGACAGGCTTGCGCCGGCTCCGATTTCGATGCGGCCGTTGTGAATCGATCCCAGTCGCTGCCCCCGTAGAGGAAGTCCTGGTAGCTGCTCATCGTGCTGAACGACACGAGTGCGGTGAACAGTGTGACCAGCAGGCCGACCAGCAGCCAGCACAGCACGAAGGTGGTGTTGCGGCGTTGACCTCTGCGGTCGAGATGTTGTTCGTTGATGGTCATACGCCGCAGCCCCGGATCTCGACCAGGATCAGGATCTTCCCGGCGCTGCGGGCTTCGGACAGCTTCGCGCGCACGTCCTGCTTGTCCACGGTGTGTGTCCATGGGTCCGGGTTGAAGTACACCGTTGCGGCACAGCGGTCGGGGCGCGATCCGCTCGCGGTCCGGGTCTCGGTGCTCGAACCCATCGTGACGCGATCGGCGGCCTGTAAGGCGATCGTGGGCACCGACACCGCCGCGACAGGGTCCGGATAGGGCTGTGGCCCAGCGAAATACGCCATTGCCTCGGGCAGGTCGTCGCCCGGTGACCAGCTCACGACGGCGACCGGCTCGAACCCGGCCACGCGCACCTGTCGGGCGATCCGCACCGATTCGACCGGGACATCCTGCCACTGCTGACACCGATACATCCCGAACAACGGCAACCCCACCAGCGCTGCCACCGCAGCCACGACCCGGCCCAGGCGCGCCGCACGGCGGTAGCCCGGCCGGGTTCCAGTACCCGTCATCGATCCCTCCCGATCGCCGAGGGTACTGCGCGAGAGCGGGTTCGGGTCAGGCGGCTCCGGCGGTGCGGCGTTCGGTGTAGGCGGCGGGGTGGCGGGCGGCGCGCAGGATCAAATGCAGGAGGGGGACGGCGAAGGTTTGGTCGAGGGGGCTCCAGGCCAGGGACATGCGGTTGTGGACGAAGCCGATGGAGATGCCGGAGGTGGGGTCGGTCCAGCCGGTGGAGCCGAAGGCGCCCATGTGGCCGTAGCCGCGGGGGGCGCGGGCGGCGGGGAGGCTGTGGTAGCCGAGGTGCCAGAAGGGGACCAGCAGGCTGTGGTCGAGGCGGTAGGTGCGGACGCGTTCGAGTTCGCGCACGGTTTTGGTGGACAGGTAGGGGCGGCCGTCGAGGTAGCCGTCGCAGGCCAGGGCGCTGTACATCCGGGCGAGAGCTTGGGCGGTGCACACGGCGTTTCCGGCGGGCAGGGAGGTGGACAGGATGGCGGGGTGCTCGCCACGGAAGATGGATTCCAGGCCGGGGACGTAGAGGGAGGCCAGCGGGTCGCGCACGAGGCGCGGCAGGCGCGGGACCAGGGTGGCGATATTGGCCGGGATGTCGCGTTCGGCAAGGGTTTTCACCGAGCCGACCAGGTCCGCGCCGACGGTGCGGGATCCGGCCGGTGGGCGGCCGAGGTGGATGCCGTCGACGCCGAGCGGCTCGGCGACCTCGCTGCGGTAGAGCTGCGCCATGTCGCGGCCGGTGAGGGCGCGGGCGAGACCGGTCATGAGCCAGCCGATGGTCAGGGCGTGGTAGATCGGTTTGCCCAGCAGGTGATCGGGTTTCGCGGCCGCGAGGCGGGCTTCCATGAGTTCGTGGTCGAGGACCTCGTGCGGGCTGGTGGCCGGTAGCGCCGAGAGGCCCGCGCGGTGGCTGAGCAGTTCGGTGACGGTGATGCGGGCCTTGCCGTTGGCCGCGAATTCGGGCCAGTATTCGGCGACCGGGGCGGCGTAGTCGAGCATGCCGCGGTCGGCGAGGCGGTGCAGGACGGTGGCCGAGACGCCCTTGGACGCGGAGTAGACCATCGCGCCGGTGTCGGCGGTCCAGGGGGTGCCGTGGGCGTCGGAGGCGCCGGCCCAGACATCGACGACGAGCTCGCCGTGCTGATAGACCGCCAGCGCGCCGCCGTTACCATGGCGGCCTGCGAAGACGCGGGCGAAAGTTCTTACGGCGGAGGCGAATCGGGGGTCGGCGGAACCGCTCACCCCGGTGGGCAGTCCGGCAGCGGCGGCGGAGCTGGAGGTCGTCATCGATTCACGGTAACCGCGGCACGACACCGAAAACAAGGTGTGTCTGGGACAATTATGGTTCGCGGGTTAGGTTGCCGCACCGACCGCGACCCCCGCGCAGTTGTCGGTGCCCTCTGCCACAGTAGGGATATGGACCCGGTCGCTTTCGCCGACGCCACTGCCTTTGACACCTGGCTGGCGACCAATCACGTACTCCCGCAAGGAGTGTGGATCCTCATGGCCAAGAAGGGCTCGGGCATCGCGTCACTGACCGAGGACGAGGCGGTCGACGTCGGACTGTGCTGGGGCTGGATCTCCGGGCAGCGCAAGAGCTTCGACGCCGAGCATTACCTGCAGAAGTACGTCCCGCGTCGCCCGCGCAGCCACTGGTCGCAGGTCAACGTCGACAAGGTGACGGCCCTGACCGAGGCCGGGCGGATGCGCGGGCCGGGGCTGGCCGAAGTCGCGGCCGCGCAAGCCGACGGTCGTTGGGCAGCGGCCTATCCCCCGCAGTCGAGCTTCACCGCACCCCCGGACCTCCTCGCTGCCCTCGCCACGCACCCACACGCCCGCGCCACCTACGAGGCCCTCGACCGCACCCGCCAGTACACGATCGTGCTCGACCTCTACCGCGCACTCACCCCGAAAACCCGCGCCTCGCGACTATCCAAGGCCCTCGCGAGCCTCGAATCCGCCTGAAACCGGCCGATTTCCGACTCCAGCCAACACTGCCCCGCACCCGCCGGGTACGCGGCAGTGTTGGCTGGCTGCCGGGCCATGACTTGTGAAAAGCCCGGCTTCGTGAAGCTCCAGTGCGGGCCTCGGCACCCGAATCCGCCCGCACCGGCCGATTTCTGGCTTCAGCGTCGGCCGCTCGGCAACCGTCGGGTACGCCATCGGGTGGGACCGCGTTCCGGGCAATGATCCGGACGATGCCGTCATCCGGGGACGCGGCTCAGTTCAGAGCCGTGACCAGCAGGGGCGAGAGGGTGCGGAGGGTGGGTAGCGGATCGTGGCCGAGGACCTGCACGGCGACATGGTCGGCACCGGCGCGGCGATGCTCGGCGAGGCGGTCGGTGATCTGGGCGGCGGTGCCGTGGGCGACGACGGCGTCGATGTAGCGGTCGCTGCCCGGCACGACGAGGTCGGTGTCGTGGAAACCCCAGCGGCGCAGGTTGTTGGCGTAGTTGCGCAGGCCCACGTAGAAACCGGCCCCCTCGCGGCCCAGGGCGCGGGCACGCTCGACGTCCTCGTCGAGGACCACCTTGTGTTCGACGGCCAACAGTGCGTCGGGGCCGAGGATTTTGCGCAGTTCGGCGGTGTGCTCGGGCACGGTCAGATACGGCAGTGCGCCCGCGCTGCGCTCACCGGCCAGGGCGGCGACGCGCGGGCCGAGGGCGGCCAGTGCCCGGCCGTGGCGTGGGACGCCGTGCGCGTCGAGGACGTCGAGGTAGTCGACCAGTGCGTCATAGGGTTTGGCGTAGGTGCCGGTGTGTTCGCGATGCCCGGCGCCGATACCCAGCAGGAACCGGCCGGGGAACTTCTCCTCGAGCCGCAGGAAGTCGGTGGCGGCGGCGTCGGGAGCGCTGGCCCAGATATTGACGATACTGGTGGCGACGACCAGCGTGTCGGTGCCGGCGAGCAGTTGCTCGAAGCCGTCCCAATCCGTGGGTGGCGACCCGCCCAGCCATACCGTGCCGTAACCGAGTTCTTCGATCTCACGCGCGGATTCGGGTGTGATCTGCGTGTAACGCTGCCATACGCCGAACTTTCCGAAGTCGTGGACTGTCATGTCCGCCAGCAACGCCTCAGCGCCGGGACGCATTCCCGCCCTGGTTGGCGTCGTCGCCCGCGCTGTCGAATTCGGTGCGGGCGGCGAGGACTTCGTCCATGTGGCCTTCGGCCCACCGCTGCAGTTGCGAGACGACCGCTACGAGGCTTTCCCCGAGCGGGGTGAGGGTGTAGTCGACGCGGACGGGGACCTGCGCGGTCACGTGGCGGGTGACCAGGCCGTCGCGTTCGAGGGTGCGCAGGGTCTGGGTGAGCATTTTGTTGCTGACCGAGGCGACGGTCGCGCCGATTTCACCGTAGCGGCGCGGGCCGTCGCGTAATGCGGCCAGGATCAGGCACACCCATTTGTCGCCGATGGTGTCGAGCATGTTGTGGGTGGGGCAGGCGGCGAGGAAGGCGTTGTAATCGGTCTTGGCCTGTTCACGGCGTTGCCCGGCGGTGGTGGTCGTCATTCGCTCCCCTGTCGACGATTCGCTGCCCAGTTACAGCCGACCCGCCGTGCCCCGCATTCCCATCTCCGACGGCGGATTTCGGTCATCGCGCACTCCGGGTGGGGAGCTGGGAACTTTCAGGTGCCTACTGGCCGCGCACCCGCGCCCGCTCCTACCGTGGAATCACGCCCCGCGCCGATCCGATACCGGCGGCGGCGTTCCACCGGTGGACCTTTCCTTCCTTTGCGAGCACAGGAGTATTTGTCATGCGTGCTGTTGGTTTCTCCCGCTTCGGCGGGCCCGAGGTCCTCGACGTGCTCGAGGTGCCCACGCCGACGCCCGGGCCGGGCGAGGTGTTGGTGAAAGTCGCTGCCGCCCCGGTGAATCCGGTCGATATCGGAGCGCGGGCGGGTGCGTTCGCGGCCTTGCTGCCCGAACGCGAGTATTACGTGCCCGGTGTGGAGTTCGCGGGCTGGATCGAGGATGTCGGCTCGCATGTGAGCCGCCAGGAGATCGGGCAGGCGGTGGTGGGGCTGCTGCCGTGGCTGTCCACCTTCGAGGGCAGCTACGCCGAGTACGTGGTGCTCGACGCGGATCTCGTGGCCGCCGCCCCGACCGGCGTCGAGTTGAGTGCGGCGGCGACCTTGCCGCTCAATGCGGTCACCGCCGATCTGGCCGTCACGGCCGCGCCCGGCGCGACGGTGCTGGTGACCGGTGCGGCGGGCGGGGTCGGCGGCTACGCGGTGCAGTTGGCGGCCGCCCGCGGTGCCAGGGTGATCGCGGTCGCCGGGGCGGACGACGCGGAGCTGGTGGCTTCGCTGGGCGCGAGCGAATTCGTGCCGCGCGACGCGGATCTGGTGACGCGGCTGGGAACGGGCGGGGTCGACGCGGTCATCGATGCGGCGCTGGTGGGTGCCGCGCTGTTGCCGCTGGTGCGTGACGGTGGCGCGTTCGTGGCGTTGCTGCCCCCGCTCGCGCCGCCCGCCGAGCGCGATATCACCGTGACCACGGTGGCTCAGGCTCCCGACGGCCGCCGCCTGGCCGAACTGGTGGACCTGGTGGAGGCTGGCACGCTGAGTCTGCGTGTCGCCGAAACCTATCCGCTCGCCCGCGCCGCCGACGCGCACGCGCGTTTCGAGAAGGGCGGGGTGCGCGGCCGTCTGGTCCTGCTGCCCTGAGCGTCCGACCGTCTGAACGTCTGAGCGCCCAACCGTCTGAACGTCCGACCGTCTGAGCCTGGCCCGACTGCCTGAGCGTGGCCGGGCTTGCACGATCTCGGCGGTCCGGCGCCGCCGCCCGCTTGTGCGGGCGGCAGCCTCACGGCGCTGTCACATGCCCGATCACCTCGTTGGTCGACCCCTTCATAGGGCCGGTGCTGTGTGGGCGCGGTAGTGGTCAGGCCGCGTCGGCGCGGTGGCGGAAGTGGCCGGGCGCGACGCCGAATTCGCGTTTGAATGCTTTGGCGAAGGCGTATTCGGAGGTGTAGCCGGACTTTTCGGCGACCACGCGCAGCAGGACGTCGGAGTCGCGCAGCAGCCGGGCGGCGCGGGTCATGCGCCACCAGGTCAGGTAATTGAGCGGGCCGGTGCCGACGGTGGCGGTGAAGCGTTGGGCGAAGACCGAGCGCGACACTCCAGCGTGCGCGGCGAGCGAGGCGACCGTCCACGGTGCGGCGGGTTGGGCGTGCATGGCCTGCAAGGCGGCATGCACTGCCGGATCGCGCAGCGCGGCAACCCATCCGCTCTCGGCGGGGTGCGCCTCGTACCAGGTGCGCACCATGAACAGCAGCAGCATCTCGAGCAGCGGCGCGATCGCCCCGGATTCGTCGCGGGTGTCGAGTTCGTGGCCGAGCAGGTCGATCGCGGCGCGCAACGGACTGTAGTGCCCGACACAGGCGGGCAGATGGATCACATCGGGCAACTCCGCTAGGGCGGGATGCGGGCGCGAGTCGTCGAGATAGTAGGCGCCACACAGCAACACGGTCCCGACCCCGGCAGCGTCTGCGCTGCGAGCACCGGCAGCGTCTGCGCTGCGAGCACCGGCGGCGTACGTGATACGAGCACCGGCAGCGCTCGAAGCGCCAGCGGCCTTCGAAGTCGCGGCAACGCTGGATGTATCGGCGGCGCTGGCTGTTTCGGCGGCGCTCGAGCCGACGGGGTTGTCGGAGAGGGCGTGTCCGCGGCTGCGCGGGGCGAAGGCCACGTCGCCGACCTGCAGGTGGATGGGGTCGCCGTGGTCGGGCAGCAGCCAGCACGAACCCTGGAGCACCACATGGAATCCCGCGCTGTTGCCCGCCGGCGGGAAGTAGGTGTGCCAGTGTCCGTGCCGCACGGTGCGGTTGGAGTGCGGGGTGCCCAATCGCATCGCGGCGACGGCATCGCTGAGGATGTCCACCGTTTCACGGTACCGGCGGCACACCACGGTTCGGACGATCGGACATCGGGACCGGAGTTGTGAGCATGGATCGTCCGGATCACCGCTCCTAGCGTGGATGGCGAGCCGATCTCCGGCTCGCTACACACTCTCGATGGAGTTGTCTGTCATGCGTATTGCCGTCCATGGCGCGAGCGGTTTCACCGGTTCCCTGATCGTCGCCGAGTTGGTCCGCCGCGAGTTGACCCCGGTGCTGGTCGGCCGCGATCGGTTGCGGTTGCGGCGCGTCGCCGATCAGTCCGGGATCCCCGACGCCGAGATCCGGGTGGCCGCACTCGATGACATCGATGCACTCGCTGCCGCTTTCGCCGACACCGACGCGGTGATCAATGCCGCCGGGCCGTTCACGCTGTGGGGCGAGCCGGTGGTGCGGGCCGCGATCGCCGCGCGCCGCCCCTACATCGACACCACCGGCGAACCCAGCTACCTGCAGCACATTCTGCAAACCTATGACGAGCCCGCGAAACACGCCGGGATCGCGGTGATTCCGGCCGTCACCGACGACGGCGTGCCCGGTGATCTGATCGCGGCGCTCACCGCCGCGCAGCTGGACGCCCCGATCGCCGGGATCCGTGTGGCCGATCTACGCCGCCCCGGCGCGGCCTCGCGTGGCACCGCGCGGTCGATGGCGGCCATCATGGTGCTCGATCAGATCGAATACCGTGACCACGTCTGGCAGCCGGTCGGTGACGCTACCGCCACGCTGGCCGAACCCGGTGAGACCCAGCCGGTTCCGGTGACCGCGCTGGCGCTGCCCGGCGTCTACACCATCCCCCGCCACCTCGACACCCCGCACGTGCAGGGCCTGATCCGCACCGAGATGGGTGAGATCTTCGCGGGTCTCAGCGGCGAGGTGGCCGAGACGATTCCGGAGATCCCGGATCCGGCCGAGCTGGCGGTCTCACGCTGGCTGGTGCTGGCCGAGGCGACCGCGGTCGACGGCCGCCGCGCCCGCGGCTGGGTCACCGGTCTCGACCCGTACGGTTCGACGGCCGTCATCGCCGTGGAGGCCGCCCGGCGGCTGGTCGCCGACGGCGCACCCGCCGGAACCTTGGCTCCGGCACAGGCTTTCGACGCGGCGAGCTTCCTCGACCGGCTGGCCACCACGGGGGTGACGTGGCAGGTCGAGGAGCTCACCGCGTCGATCGAGTCGGCCCGGTCGAGCTAGTTGCCCGCGTCGACCTTCGGGAAGGTGTCGACGACGAGGGTGAGCAGGGCGTCGGCGAGCAGGTGGTGCACCTGCTCGCGGGTCAGGCTGCCGCGCACGATCCATTCGCGCCCGGCGGCCTTGACCAGTCCGCCGTAACAGCGCACCAGCGCCCGCAATTCGGCCGAGTGCAGCGAATCCGACAGGCCCATCATCGCGACCATGCGGTCGGCGGCGGCGTAGTCGGCCTCGTCCAGGATGCGCTGCACCTCCGGATCGTCGCCCACGCCTTCGTGACCGGTGACCTTCACCCAGGTGCTGCCGTGCTCGCTGATGGTGTCCAGCAGCCAGGCCACACTCGCGTCCACCCGATCGCGGGTGGATCCGGCGGGCACGACCATCTTGTCCGGGCGCGGCAGTGTCACCATGCGCCGCACCACGGCCAGATACAGGTCGCGTTTGTTGCCGAAGTAGTGGTTGATCAGCCCGCGGGCCACCCCGGCTCGCTGGGCGAGCTCCGCGGTCGAGACCGCGGCGTAGGGACGTTCGCCGAACATGTCGATGGCGCAGGACAGGATCTGCGCGCGGCGTTCGTCGGGTTCGAGCCGACGGCGGCGCGACGGCGCGTCCGCGGTGTCCTCGGACGCGGTCGGCTCGATGTCGGTATCAGAGTGAGCGGGCAATGAGATCCTTCATCACCTCGTTGGCTCCCGCGAGGATTCGCAGGACCCGAGCGCCGGTGTACAGCTGGGAAATCGGGTATTCGGTCATGTATCCGTAGCCGCCGAAGAACTGCAGGCAGCGATCCACCACATTACCGAGTTGATCGGTCAACCAGTATTTCGACATGGCCGCGGTGGGAATGTCGAGCTCACCGCGCAGATGCTTGCTGATGCAGTCGTCGAGGAACACGCGCGCGACCTTGGCGATGGTCGCGCACTCGGCGAGTTCGAAGCGGGTGTTCTGCATCGCGAACAGCGGCTTGCCGAAAGCCTCACGGCCCTTGGTGTAGTCGATGGTCAGCTCGACGGCCTTCTCGGTCATCGCGACCGCCAGAATCGCGGTGACCAGGCGTTCCTGGGCGAGCATCTGCATCATCTGGTAGAAGCCCTGGCCCTCGGCGCCGCCGAGCAGGTTGGCCGCGGGCACGCGCAGGCCGTCGAAGAACAGTTCGGCGGTGTCCTGGCCCTTGCCGCCGATCTTGGACAGGATGCGGCCGCGGGTGAAGCCGGGAGTGTCCTCGCCGACCTCGGCGAAGATCAGCGAGACACCGGAGGCGCCCTGGGTGGGGTCGGTCTTGGCGGCGATGATGATGCCGTCGCACAGCCAGCCGTTGGAGATGAAGATCTTCGAGCCGGTGATGACGTACTCGTCGCCCTCGCGCACCGCGCGGGTCTTGATGTTCTGCAGATCCGAGCCCGTGCCGGGTTCGGTCATGCCGATCGAGAGCACCATCTCGCCGTTGGCCGCCTTGGGCAGCACGCGGGCCTTGAGCTCTTCGGAGCCGAAGTGGTGGATGTAGGGGGCGATGATGCTCGAGTGCACCGACATGCCCAGGGCGCCGTCGCCGGTGTGGGTCTGGGCCTCGATGATGGCCGCCTCGTGCGCGAAAGTGCCGCCGCCACCGCCGTATTCGGTCGGGATGGACGCGCACAGCAGGCCCAGTTCGCCGGCGCGGTTGTAGAGGGCGCGGTCGGGATGGCCTTGGGCGATGAACTTCTCCTCGTGCGGGATCACCTCCTTCTCGAAGAAGGTGGTGGCCAGTCCTCGTACCGCCTCGACCTCGTCGTCGCTCCATGCGGGGCGTGCCATGGTGTGATCCTTCGCTTGCCTACGGGTGCGCCTGCGCGCCTCGCCCCTCAGCGTGCACGGCTATTGGCGTTGTGTCAACAAAGCGTCAATGGTCGGTGGAACGAGACTGATTCACCTCGGCGAACGTCGTGAAAATCGGCGTGTCCGCCTCCGCCTCGATGCCCTGACGCCGCAGAAAGCCATCGATCAGACCCCACGCCAACTCGGTCGCCTGCGACACGAACTCCTCGGTCTGCTCGAGCGTCGGGGTCGCCGAATCCCCCAGCCACAGATCCGTCATCGACACCACTGCACCCACCAGCGCCCGCGACAGATAATCCAGACCCGCCGTCTCCAGCGGCACCGCCGAGGCCACCGTGCGCGCCAGCTTCTCCAACCGCCGCGCCGCATCCCGGCCCAGATCGAACTGCAGCACACCCGATTCCGACTGCTGCAACAGCGGCGCCTGCCCCAGATACCGAAACACGTTGGGGTGCTCCAGGATTCCGCTCGCATACTCACCGAACACCCGCCGCAACGCCGGACGCGGCGGCTGCAACATCAACGTCATATCCGCACCCGCCGCCGCGAACGCCCGCCGCGACATCCGCGCCGCGATCTCGGTGAACAGATCACCCTTGTCCGCGAACTGCCGATACAACCGCGGCTTGGTGATCTGCGCCTCGCGCGCGATGTCATCCATGCTCGGGCGCGGCCCCGCCCGATCGATCACCCGGATCGCCGCGTCCACGATGTCCTCCCGGGTCACCGGCGCACTGCTACGAACCACGGGCGAAGCATACACGTACCGCCGGTACGCACGGCCCGCGTGATACAAGCCACAGCACAGCCCCACGTCGACCGATTGCATTCCAGCCAACCGTACTGCCAGTATCGATCACCGTACCGGCAGTACGCACAACCGGAAAGACACCGATGTCCGACGCAGCACGCCACCTCAGCGACACCCTGCGGGCACCCCTGCCCGACGCCTTCGACCAACTCACCGACACCGACCTCACCGACCTCGACCGCCACCTCCAAGCAGCCCTCGCCCGCCGCCGCGACACCCTCGACCAAGCCATCGGCAACTCCCTCGACATCGTCCCGCGCCTCATGCGCCCGGCCGTCAAGAAAGCACTGGGACTATGAGCGAACACCTCGCCGCCGTCGCCGAGACCACCAAACTCGCACGCGTACTGGGCATCACCGACCCCACCGAACTCGACTACCTCGTCGACCTGCCACCCGCCGCCATCCGCGCCTACCGCGAACGCGTCACCGACCTGCTCTTCGACCGCGACGCCAAACGCATGAAGGGCATCGCCCAAGCCAGCAAGATCGTGCCCGTCGCCATCAGCTCCAAAATGGCCGAACGCGCCTTCGGACCCGTCCTGTGCGCCGCCGTCGCCAGCGCCGTCGAACCCCACCGCGCCGTCGACATCGCCAAAAACCTCAACGCGACCTTCCTCGCCGAATGCGCCGTCCAACTCGACCCCCGCCGCACCGCCGCCATCATCGCCGCCGTCCCACCCACCATGGTCACCGACGTTGCGCGCGAACTACTCTCACGCGGCGACCACATCACCATGGGCCGCTTCGTGCACGTCGTCCCTGAACCCGCCCTGCGCGCCGCCGCCCCCGTCATGAGCGACCCCGACCTGCTGCGCATCGGCTTCCTGCTCGAAGACAAAACCGCCATCGACAACGTCCTGCACATCGTCGCCGACCGCGTCGCCGGCGTCATCCGCGCCGCCCACGAACAGCACATGTGGGCCGAAGGCATCGACCTGCTCGACTCCATCGCACCCCACAACCGCGCCTGGATCGGCGACATCACCGCCGGACTCGGCGGCGACGTCCTCGACGCCCTCATCACCGCCGTCGCCGAACTCGACGCCTGGACCACCCTGCTACCCATCACCAGCGCCATGAGCCCGAACAGCCTGCGCCTGTTCGCCGAACGACCCGCCGTCCACGACGAGACCACCCTCGCCGCCATCATGGACGCCGCCCTCGACGGCGGCCAATGGGTCAACCTGCTGCCCTTGGCCTCCCACCTCCCCGACACCGCACGCACCTTCATCGCCGCCCGCGTCGGCGACCAGGACGACGACCGCCTCGGCGACCTCATCCGCCAAGCACACACCGCCGGACTCTGGGCCGCCATGATCCCCGTCGCCCTCGCCCTCACCGACGACAACCGCCGCCGCTTCGCGGGCCTGCCGGTCATGGCCGAACCCGACGTCCTCACCGCCGTCATCACCGCCACCGCCGACCACGACCTCTGGTCCCAAGCCCTCCCCCTGGTCGACGCCCTCCCCGACACCACCACCCCGATACTCGCCTCCCTCATCGGCGACCTCACCCGCGAACAACTGCTCACCGCCATCCTCACCGCCTCCCGCAGCGAGAACATCCACACCCTCGTCGACATCGCCCTCGCCCAAGAACAAACCGGCCGCACCCGCATCCTGCAACTCATCGACGGCATGGACGACCTCGAGGAATTCCTCTCCGCCCTCACCCCCGACACCCCGAACACGGTGTGGCAGGCCCTCATTCAGGTCCGCCTCGAAATTCCCGCCCGCCTGCTCGCCCTGCTGTCCGAACGCGCCCGCGAACTCGGCCGCGACAACGACGCCGACGATCTGCAACCGCTGCCCGCGACCACCCCCTAGCCGGTCCCGGCCACGCACGCTCAGGGATTTCACCCCTGAAATCCCTACACGGCGCGTGATGGAAGAATGGGTCGGTCATTTGCCCCCGCAAGAAGGATCGACACTCTCTCCGATGGCCGACCAGACGACCTCGCTACCGACCGACGCACCGGCCATCGACCCCGATGAGTTGGCCACCTGCCTGCGGGTCCTCGAACTGGCGGGGCAGCTGGACAAGGAGCATCCGGACTCGGTCGCCGTGCAGCGGGCCGTCGGGCACATGTTCAAGAAGTTCAAGCGGAACAAGCGGATCGCGGCTCGAGATGCGATCGCTACTGCCGACAAAGAAGTCGTGGCGGCCACCGCTACTGGCTCGCCCAACCGGATCGACGACGAAACCGCCGGCATCCTGATCAGCTCGCCCACCAGCGGGGCCAGCGCCGGAACCCTGCTGAAGCCGCGACCGTGCTACATATGCAAACAGCGCTATACACGCGTGGATGCGTTCTACCACCAGCTCTGCCCCGACTGCGCCGCCAAGAGCCACGCCAAGCGAGACGCCGGAACCGATCTCACCGGACGCCGCGCACTGCTCAC
The DNA here is from genome assembly GCF_053601505.1 of Nocardia sp. NPDC004722. Lineage (NCBI taxonomy): Bacteria > Bacillati > Actinomycetota > Actinomycetes > Mycobacteriales > Nocardiaceae > Nocardia > Nocardia sp. NPDC004722. The sequence continues at coordinate 5,096 of NZ_JBSGBY010000054.1, read as the reverse complement.
CGGCGGCCGCGCCAAGATCGGCATGTACATCGCGCTGCGGCTACTGCGCGACGGGGCGCACCTCACGATCACCACCCGCTTCCCCAATGACGCCATCCGCCGCTTCACCGCCCAGCACGACAGCGCCGACTGGCTGCACCGGCTGCGCGTCGTCGGCATCGACCTGCGCGACCCCGCCCAGGTGGTCGCCCTCGCCGATGATGTCGCGGCACAAGGCCCACTCGACATCCTCATCAACAATGCCGCGCAGACCGTGCGCCGCAGCGTCGGCGCCTACAGCGCCCTCGTCGAAGCCGAGAACGGGCCGCTGCCCGCGGGCGAACTGCCCGACGTGATCACCTTCGGCAAGACCATGCAGGCCCACCCGACCGCGCTCACCGCCTCGCTCACACCGGGACTCACCGCGGCCGACATCACCGATCTGGCCCTGGTCGCCGGATCGGCCACCCCCGAACGCATTTCGCAGGGCGTCGCCATCGATGCCGGCGGACTGGTGCCCGACCTCGCGCATACCAACAGCTGGGTGCAGGCCGTCGGCGAAGTCGACGCCACAGAACTGCTGGAAGTGCAGCTGTGCAACTCCGTCGCCCCGTTCATCCTCATCTCGCGCCTGCGCCCGGCCATGGCAGCCGCGCCCGCCGACCGCAAGTACGTCGTGAACGTCTCGGCCATGGAGGGCGTCTTCGCCCGCGGCTACAAGGGCCCCGGCCATCCGCACACCAATATGGCCAAGGCCGCGCTGAACATGTTGACCCGCACCAGCGCTCGCGAAATGTTCGAGACCGACCGCATCCTCATGACCGCCGTCGACACCGGCTGGATCACCGACGAGCGCCCGCACTACACCAAGATCCGCCTCGCCGAGGAGGGCTTCCACGCCCCCTTGGACCTGGTCGACGGCGCGGCCCGGGTGTACGACCCGGTCGTGCGCGGCGAAGCGGGCGAGGACCTGTTCGGCTGCTTCCTCAAGGACTACGAACCCTCCAACTGGTAGCTGCCCCCCTGACGACCCCCTCTCCTCTAGGCAGTTTTTGAGGTGAGGGGCTCTGGAGGTGACTGTGTTATGAAGGGGTGATTCATGTTTAGATGCGCATATTTCCGTAACAGTATGTTTGTTTCTCATAACCCCACCTGGCGGGTCGGATCACTACCGTGTGAAGAGTCCCCTACCTCGGATCGAGTGACTCCCTGATGACTGCCCTGCCACTGACCAAGGGTCAGAATGCCGAACTGCCAGCCACTCCCCTACTGATCGCCGTGAATGCCGCAGCGCCCGTGGATCTCTCGGCCCTGCTGGTCACCGCCGAGGTGAAGGTGCGCTCGGATGCCGACTTCGTGTTCTACAACCAGCCCACCGCACCCGGCGTGCAGTTGACGCAGGGCACGCTGCATGTGGACCTGAGTCGAATACCGGTCGAGATCGCGCAGATCCGGGCGGTGATCACGCTCGACGATCCGCAGGCCCGTTTCGGCTCCTACCCTCCCCCGACCGCGACCGTCGCCGACCCGTCCGGAAATCCGTTGTACAGCTACCGAATCGACGGGCTCAGCGCCGAGTCGGTGGTGGTGGCGATCGAGGTCTACCGCCGCGGCGCGGGCTGGAAGGTGCGCGCGGTCGGACAGGGCTACGCGGGCGGGTTCGCCGATCTGATCACCGACCACGGCGTGGTCGTCGACGCCCCGGCCGCCGTGCCACCGGTCGAGTCGGTGCGGTCGGTTCCGGGCGAGGAGAAGCTGTCGCTCGAGAAGCGTCAGGTGCTGGATCTCCGCAAACGTGAAGTGGCCAAGGTGTTGTTGTCCAAGGGCGCGCAGGGTGTGCGGGCGCGGGTGATCCTGGTGATCGACAAGACCGGGAGCATGGCCGGGCTCTACAAGCGGCAGGTCGTGCACCAGGTGGTGGAGCGGATGATCCCGGTCGCGATTCAGCTCGACGATGACGGCGCGCTCGAACCGTTCCTCTACGGCCGGAAGTTCGCGCGGCTGCCCGACATCACCGTGGCGGACACCGAGCGCTGGTGTGCGACGTTCCTGCATTTGAGCGGCGTGCACGCGGGCATCGACTACCGGCAGATCGGCGATCTCAACGACGAGATACCGATCATGCAGGAGATTCTCGGATCGCTGCGCGCCGGCGAGCCGACGCTGGTGTTGTTCTTCACCGACGGCGGGTTCCACAAACGCCGCGAGATCACCCAGCTGATGCGCGACGCGTCACGAGCGCCCGCCTTCTGGCAGTTCATCGGGTTGGGGCCCAACAATTTCGGGCTGCTCGCCAAACTCGACGAGCTCGACGGCCGGGTGGTCGACAATGCCGGGTTCTTCGCCGTACCCGATATCGACCAACTCTCCGACGCCGAGCTGTACCGATTGCTGCTCAGCGAGTTCCCCTCCTGGCTACAAGCCGCACGCCGGGCCGGGGTGCTGGGCTGACGCGCGAGCCTGGGCGATAATCGACCCGCTCCCCCACGACGAGAACAGGGGAATCTCATGGCCGGTAGGTCGCTTGCCGAGGCGCTGCGGGATCGATTGCCGTTCCTGCGCTGGTCGGTCCTCCGATTCATGGTGGGCGGCCCCACGTTCGTGCGGACCGGGCAGGTCGGCGACGGGCGGGAGCGGGCGGCCAGGGATTTCGTGCTGTCCCGCTCCCCCGCAGGTGATCCGGACGGCGTGCTGGCGGCCTTCGACGACTTCGCGCGCAATCACAGCCTGCTGGTGAACATCGGGGATGAGAAGGGCCTCATTCTCGATGCGGCACTGCGCAAGTACTCGCCGAGGCAACTGCTCGAACTCGGCGGGTACTGCGGCTACAGCGCGATCCGGACCGCCCGGTTGCTCGGTGATGACGCACGGTTGGTGTCGGTCGAGATGAATGCCGACAATGCCGAGATCGCCCGGGCATTGATCGCGCATGCCGGTTTGAGCGACAAGGTGAGCGTCGTCGTCGGCATCATCGGCGATGGTGGGCAGACCGTCGAGACGTTGGCCGCCGAGCACGGATTCGGGCCCGGCACACTCGATTTCGTCTTCGTCGACCACGAGAAGAGCGCGTATCTGCCGGATCTGAAGACCATTCTGGACGCGGGCTGGCTGCACGCGGGCAGCGTGGTGGTCGCCGACAATGTCGCCATCCCGGGCGCGCCGGACTACCGCCGCTATATGCGGGAGTCCGAGGGTACCCGCTGGCGCACCACCGAGCATCACACCCACACCGAATACCAGTCCCTGCTCGCGGATCTGGTGCTGGAATCGGAGTACGTGGGCTGACCGGACTCAGCGCGCCAGCCCGGCCCGCTTACCCTCCAGCACCCCGCGTTCGAGGTCGTTGCCGCACAGTCCGATGGCCAGCTCGAATTCGGCCCGAGCCTCCTCGATGCGCCCCAGGCGAGCGAGCAATTCGGCGCGCACGCTCGGCAGCAGATGGGAATTCGGCATGGCCGCGGCGTCTTTCAGCTGCTCGACGAGCGCGAGCCCGGCCGCCGGGCCCCGCGCCATGGAGACCGCCACGGCGCGGTTGAGCTCGACGATCGGTGACGGCGCGAGCCGCCCGAGCGCTTCGTAGAGCACCACGATTCGATCCCAGTCGGTGGTGTCGACGGAGGCGGCGACCGCATGGCACTCCGCGATCGCGGCCTGCAATCCGTAGGCCCCGAGCCCCCGGCCAACTCGTGCGGCCTGGTCGAGGGCGGCCCGGCCGCGGCCGATCGCCGCCCGGTCCCAGCGCATTCGGTTCTGGTGTTCCAGCAGGACCGGCTGCCCGTTCGCGTCGGTGCGAGCGGGAAAGCGGGCCGCGGTCAGCTCCAGGAGGGCCAGCAGCCCGTGTGCTTCGGGCTCGCCGGGCATCAGCCGGGCCAGCACTCGGGCGAGGCGTTGGGCCTCGGCGGCGAGATCGAGGCGCATCAGGTGCTGCCCGGAGGAGGCCGACGAGGCTTCGGTGAAGATGACATAGACGACGTTGAGTACCGCGCTCAGCCGCGCGCCGCGTTCGTCGGCCGGGGGTATGGCGAACGGAACCTGCGCCGCGGCAAGGGTTTTCTTGGCACGGGTGATGCGGGCCTGCACGGTGGCGGTCGGTTCCAGGAACGCCTTGGCGATCTCGTCGCTGGTCAGACCACCGATCACGCGCAACGTCAGCGCCACCTGCGCCGCCCGTGACAGCACCGGGTGGCAGGCCACGAACATCAGAGCGAGCACATCGTCGTCGATCTGATCCGGATCCCAGAGCGGTTCCGCGCCAGCGACTATCGGCATCGCGCCGCTGGCCGCCGTGCCCTCGCCGAGTTCCTGGGCGAGGGCACGGTAGCGGTCGTCGCGGACGGCCCGGCGGCGGAAGGCGTCGATGGCCCGCCGCCGCCCGACCGTGAGCAGCCACCCCGCCGGATTGCGCGGCACGCCTGCACGCGGCCACGCCACCAGTGCCTCGGCCAGGGCTTCCTGCGCGAGATCCTCGGCCAGCGCGAAATCCCCGGTGTAGCGGGCCAAAGCGCCAACTATGCGCGCGGATTCGATGCGCCACACCGCGGCCACGGCGTCACGTCCGGTCGGGTCCGCCACGGCTCAGCCGCTCACAGCTGCCCGGTGGACTCACGCCAGGCGCGTTCCCGCTGGATCCATTCGTTGTCCTGCGGGAATTCGTCGATGCTGGTGACGCGGCGGATCTCGGTCTTGAATCCCGGTCCGAACGACGGTGCGCGCTTGGCCCATTCGACGGCCTCCTCCTTGGAGGCGACATCGAGGATGTAGAAGCCGCCGAAGAGCTCCTTGGTCTCGCCGTAGGGCCCGTCGGTGACCAGCGGCGGTTCGGTCGCATAGTCCACGACCACACCCTCTTCCGGATCCTCGAGGCCCTCGGCCACCAGCAGCACTCCGGCGCGGATCATGTCCTCGTTGTAGCGCCCCATCGTTTCGAGCATCTTCTCGAAGTCGGTGTCGGCCATGGATGCCTTGCCCTCGTCGGTCGCACGCCAGATCAGCATGTACTTCACGGTGGTCCTCCCTGTCACGGGTCGCGGTCCGACCCTTTCACATCAAGGTCGAACAACCCTCGCGCCGATCGACACGGCCGCCGAAAAAGTTCGAAATACCGGCCTATCCTGGGG
>NZ_JBSGBY010000053.1:0-22425 GCF_053601505.1 Nocardia sp. NPDC004722 | reverse complement strand
GCGCCTGCTGCCACACCGCATCCCGCTTGTCCAACGGCGCGAACCCGGCCACATTCACATACCCGACCGGCGCGTTCTTCCCGATCGCCGCCGCCGCAATATCCGTGCCATACCCCGAGGATGGCACACCCCACCGACACCGAAAACCCCTCTGTCCTGGGGTCTCTCGCCAACCTCGCCGTCAGCCCCACCCTGCCTGGCGCTTTCCGCCCCCACACCGAGGTCGAACTGCCGCACCATTTTTCCGGTCCGGAAATCCCACCCCGCCAATTGATCTCGCAACCCCCCGGCTCTCACCACGGCAGGCTGGAACTACTCGACCCGGCCCACGTAGGGGTGGCCGAGACGGGCATCAGCCGATCAGTAGACCGGGCCGGTGTACTTCTCGCCCGGGCCCGCGCCGGGGGCGTCGGGGTATTCGGAGGATTCGCGGAAGGCTCGCTGCAGGGATTGCAGGCCGTCGCGGATGGGGCCCGCGTGGGGGCCGAGGTATTCGACGGAGGCGGTGACGAGACCGGCGAGGGCGGTGATGACGCGGCGGGCCTCGTCGAGGTCGAGGTGGGGGCTCGCGGACGGGTCGGGCTCGCCGAGGCCGAGCTTCTCGGCGGCGGAGCTCATGAGCATGACGGCGGCGCGGCTGATGACCTCCACCGCGGGGATGTCGGCCAGTTCGCGGACGACCTCGCCATCGATGAGGGCGGCGTCCGATAGGGTCGCGTCGTCGTTCATGGTTGCCTCGCTCATGGGGTAGAGCATCGCATCGCGCGGGTCGCCGCTGGTCGCGGGGGCCGCCGATTCGGAGCCTGCGGCTATGAGTGTTAGACTCTTCCGCGACGACCGTCCCGGACTGGTTACTGCAACCGACACGGGGCATCAAGTGGAGCCCGACTCCCACCGTCAACCAGCGGTTCCGATGGAACACAGCAAGGTTCGACGGTCCGGTCGCCCATCATTTACTTGATGGGTTCTGTGCGTGGGTTTTCCCTGCGTGCGGTGCGATGCGGCTTGTTCGCGTCGAAGATCGGTCGACTCGGGCCCCGTGGTGGTGAAATACCAACACGGGGCTTTCGTGTTGAAATTGGGGTTGCAGTTATTGCTTGCGGTCGTTGACGAACCGCTTGACCTAGGAGGCCCCATCAGCACTGAGACCCGCATCAACGATCGCATCCGCGTTCCCGAGGTCCGACTCATCGGACCCGGCGGCGAGCAGGTTGGGATCGTGCGTGTTGAAGATGCACTACGCGTCGCTCAGGAAGCTGACCTCGACCTGGTCGAGGTCGCGCCGGACGCACGCCCGCCGGTGTGCAAGATCATGGACTACGGCAAGTTCAAGTACGAGACCGCGCAGAAGGCGCGTGAGTCCCGGAAGAACCAGGTCCAGACCGTGATCAAGGAGCAGAAGCTCCGACCGAAGATCGATGACCACGACTACGCGACCAAGCGCGGCCACGTGATGCGCTTCCTCGAGGCCGGGTCGAAGGTCAAGGTCACCATCATGTTCCGCGGTCGCGAGCAGTCGCGTCCGGAACTCGGTTTCCGGCTCTTGCAGCGACTGGCCGCCGACGTCGCCGACCTCGGTTTCGTCGAAACTTCGGCCAAGCAGGACGGCCGGAACATGACCATGGTCCTCGCTCCCCACAAGGGTGCGAAGACGCGGGTGAAGGCCCAGAACGACGCGAGCTCGTCGCAGCAGCGCAGTAGTGCGCCCGCGGCGGCTCCGGCCGAAGCGCCGGCGACCGAGGTTGCGGAAGCACCCGTCGCCGAAGCCTCGGCGGCCACCCCGCAGCAGTAATAACGCCAAGCACCGGCGGCAGGGGCACAACCCTGCCTCCGGTACGAGACAGATAGAGGAAATTCCATGCCGAAGATGAAGAGCCACAGCGGCGCCTCGAAGCGATTCAAGGTGTCGGGCAGCGGCAAGCTGCTGCGTCAGCAGGCGAACCGTCGCCACCTGCTCGAGCACAAGCCGTCCACCCGGACTCGTCGTCTGGACGGCGTGGAGGTCGTCGCGAAGGCGGACGTCGCTCGCGTCAAGAAGCTGCTCGCCAAGTAATTCGGCTGAGCCAGCCGCTCGCGATCCGTTCGCGGACCGCCTCACCGACACCAACCTCCGGGCGCAGAACCCCGGGTCCCACGCGAGAGACCCAGCGCCCCCGAACGATCAAGGACTGAAAAGTGGCACGCGTCAAAAGGGCTGTGAACGCTCAGAAGAAGCGCCGTTCCGTTCTCGAGGCCTCGAAGGGCTACCGCGGTCAGCGGTCGCGCCTGTACCGCAAGGCCAAGGAACAGCAGCTGCACTCGCTCACCTACGCCTACCGGGACCGCCGGGCGCGGAAGGGTGACTTCCGTCAGCTGTGGATCACTCGTATCAACGCCGCCGCGCGTCTGAACGACATGACCTACAACCGCTTCATGCAGGGCCTCAAGGCCGCCGGCATCGAGGTGGACCGCAAGATCCTGGCCGAGCTCGCCGTCTCCGACGCCGAGGCCTTCGCCCAGCTGGTCGCCGCCGCCAAGGCTGCCCTCCCGGCCGACGTCAACGCCCCGGCCGCCTGATTCGGTCTGCGTGACAAAGCAATACCCGAAACGACCCGTGGACGTGCTCTCGCAGCACACACGGGTCGTTCCGTGTTTCCGGAGACTTTCGAACGGTAGGAGCGGATGGTCATGAGCGCTGACGTCATCGACTGGCGCAATTCCCGGATCGTCGCGGCCGTGAAGCTGCATCGCAGCCCGGTGCGGCGCAAGACCGGGCTGTTCCTCGCCGAGGGCGCGAATTCGGTGGAGGCCGCGCTCGAGACCGACCGGGTCGAGGAGCTGTTCTACTCCTCCCGGGCCGCCGAGCGTGAGCACGCACTGGTCGCGGGCGCGGCCGCGCAAGGGGTGCGGACCACGCTGGTCAGCGACCGGGCGGCGGAGATGCTCGGGGAGACGGTGACCCCGCCGGGCCTGATCGCGGTGTGCCGCCACGTGGATGTGCCGCTGCGCGAGGTCCTCGACGCCACGCCGCGCATGCTGGCCGTGCCCGTCGAGATCGCGGATCCGGGCAATGCGGGCACGCTAATCCGGGTCGCCGACGCCGTCGGCGCGGACGGCGTCGTGCTGGCCGGTGATTCCGTCGACCCGCACAACGGCAAGTGCGTACGCGCCTGCGCCGGAAGCCTTTTCCACGTCCCTGTAGCGCGGTCCCGCGACATCGACGCCACCCTGGACGCCCTGGAAGCCGCGGGCATCGCGATCCTCGCCACCACCGCCAAGGGCGAAGTCGACCTCGACGACGCCGACGACATCCTGCGCGGCCCCGTCGCCTGGCTGTTCGGCAACGAGGCCCACGGCCTCGACAAGGCCATCGCCGCCCGCGCCACCCACCGCGTCCGCATCCCCATCCACGGCCGCGCCGAAAGCCTGAATCTCGCTGCCGCAGCGGCCATCTGCCTCTACGCGAGCGCCCGCGTCCAGCACGCGCGCTGACCGTGCCCCGGAGCGATTGGGTGTGCTGGGGGATTGCCCGTAATCTTGGCGCGTGACATCGCCCAGCACTCTGCGGTCCGGTGCGCTGTCCCTGGTCTCCAGTGTGGTGATCGGGGTGGCGTCGGCGGGGCCGGCGTACAGCATTACCGCCACGCTCGGATTGGTTGTGGTGGCCGTCGGGGCGCAGTCGCCGATCATCGTGCTGCTGGCCTTCGTGCCGATGCTGCTGGTGGCCATCGGGTATCGGGATCTCAATGCGGTGGAACCGGATCCGGGGACCACGTTCGTGTGGGCGACGCGAGCGTTCGGGCCGTTCACCGGGTGGATGGCCGGGTGGGCGATCGTGGTGTCGGATCTGCTGGTGATGGCGAGCCTGGCGCAGATCAGCTCGCAGTACACCTTCCATCTGTTCGGGGCGCACGGCATCGGGTCGGACGGGACCAGCGTCTGGGTGCTGTTGCTGGGGATTGCCTATCTGATTCTCATGACCATCGTGGCGGTGCGCGGCATCGACGTGTCGGCGCGGTTGCAGTCGGTGCTGCTGAGCGTGGAATTCGGCATGCTGGTGGTGTTCTCGGCGGTCGCGCTGGGGCGGGTGGTGCTCGGGCACGGTCCGGACGGGTCGAGCCTGCCGAGCTGGGACTGGTTCAACCCCTTCGCCATCGGCTCGTTCTCCGACTTCGTGACCGCGCTGCTGCTGATGGTGTTCATCTACTGGGGCTGGGACTCGGCGGTCTCGGTGAACCAGGAGACCGTGGATCCGCGGCATACGCCGGGACGGTCCGCGGTGCTGTCCACCATCACGCTGGTGGCGCTGTATCTGCTGGTGACCGTGGCCGCGCAGGCGTTCGCCGGGACCGGGAAAGACGGTCTGGGGCTGGCCAATCCCGACCACGTCGACGATGTGCTGGGCGCGCTCGGGCGCGCGGTGTTCGGCGACAGCTGGATCGGGACGGCGGCGGTGTACCTGCTGTTCGGCATGGTGCTCACCTCGGCGGCGGCGTCCACCCAGACCACGATTCTGCCGACCGCGCGCACCACCTATTCGATGGCGCTGCATCACGCGCTGCCCAAGGCGTTCGGCCGCATCGATCCGCGCTTCCGGACCCCGGTGTTCTCGACCTGGGTGTTCGGCGGCGTCTCGGTCGCGCTGTACGTCGGGCTGAACTTCGCGTCCGGCGGCCGTCTGATCGCCGAGGCGGTGACGGCCATCGGCATCTCCATCGGCCTGTACTACGGCCTCACCGGCCTCAGCTGCGCGTGGCTGTATCGGCATGAATTCGCGGGCAGCCCAAGGACTTTCGTGGTGAAGGGCCTCCTGCCCACCCTCGGCGGCCTGGCGCTGCTGTTCGCGGCGGGCTGGACCGCGGTGACCTCCTGGTTCAGTGCGGTCTTCGTGCTCGGCGTGGGCACCCTGCTGATCGGCATCCCGATCTACCTGAGCCTGGCGCGCGTGATGCCGCCGTTCTTCCGCGGCGAGGTGCTGGCGCGCCGACTGCCGGAGCCGACCGAGGACATCATCGAGGCCGATGCCGATCCCGAGCCGGAAGTGTCGTTGCGCGGCTGAATCAGAAGATCTCGCCGCGGAGATCGACGAGCAGTTCGTCGGCCCAGGGCAATCGGACGGCGTCGGGTCCGAGTAGCCGCATCACCGTCAGGTCGATGAGCAGCATGCCCTTGCCCATGAAGCCGCGCAGCTCTTCCGGGGATGCGCCGGTGAGCTCGCGCAACAGCAGGTAGATCTTGCCGAAGCGCTCGCGGATGCAGTCGCCGATGGCCGGGTCGGAGGCCGCGGCCATGCCTTGCAGGAACACGCGCGGCAGATCGGGTTCCTGCAGGAAGTTGGTGAAACTCGGGCCCAGGGTGTCCAGACGCTGTTCGGGGGTCTCGTCGGGCGCGAACTGTTCGGCGGCGCCGCGGAAGATGTCCTCGATGCGGTCGCAGACACGTTCCAGCACGGCCAGGAACAGCTGCTGCTTGGTGCCGAACAAACGGATGACGTAGGGCTGCGAGACGCCCGCGCGGCGTGCGATGTCATCGGTTTTGGTTGCCGCGTATCCGGATTCGGCGAAGGCGGCGACGGCTGCGAGCAGCACTTCCTCGCTGCGTTCACCGGCGGTCATCCGGGTCCTGGTCATGGTGTCGCGACCTCCTCGTCAGCGGGGAATCCTGTCTGCCATTGACATGTTATCAGTCGATGCATACTCTCTAGTTATCAGTCGATTACAACAAGGACTTGGACATGACTGAAACACTCGAAACCTCTTCTCTCGCCGACAAAGTCGTTGAAGGTGCCCGTCAGCGTCCGCTGGCCGCGATCCTCACCGCAATCGGCATCCCGACGTTCATGGTCACCCTCGACAACCTGGTCGTGACCAACGCGCTCCCGGTGATCCGCACCGAACTGCACGCCTCGCTGTCGGACCTGCAATGGTTCGTCAACGCCTACACCCTCGCCTTCGCCTCGCTGCTGCTCACCGCGGCCGCACTCGGCGACCGGCTGGGCCGTCGGCGGCTGTATCTGGCCGGAATCGCCCTGTTCACACTGGGTTCCGCGGCCTGCGCGCTGGCCACCGAACCGTGGATGCTCATCGCCGCCCGCGCGGCCCAGGGCTTCGGCGGGGCCGCGGTGATGCCGCTGTCGCTGACACTGCTGTCGGCGGCGGTACCGGAGAAGATGCGCAGCGCCGCCATCGGCATCTGGGGCGGCATCTCCGGACTCGGCGTCGCGCTCGGCCCGGTGGTCGGCGGTGCCGTCGTGGAGGGCATCAACTGGCAGTGGATCTTCTGGATCAATGTGCCGATCGGCATCTTCGCGGTGCCGTTCGCGGCCCGCGTCCTCAACGAATCCTTCGGTGGCGCACGAGGGCTGATCCTGGCCGCCCGCATCGGACAGGGCGATGTGTCCGCGGGCAATTCGCAACTGCTCGAGGCGGTGGCAGTGGCCCTCGTCGGCACCTCGGTACTCGGGCGCGGCAAGCCGAACGTGTGGGGCACGGCCCTGGGAGCGGTACTGATCGGCATCATCTCCTCCGGCCTCACCATCGCCGGATTGCCCTACTACACACAGGATGTGGTCCAGGGCGGAGTGCTGGTGCTGGCGCTGATATTCAGTTTCACCCTGTCGGGAGGCAAACGAGCATGACCGAGGACTACCGGATCCTGGAACCCGGCGACATCCCGGGCTACCTGCGCGAGCGGGGAATGTTCGCCGGAAAACCCTTCGCGGACAGCGACATCGACGTCCACGAGGTCTCCGACGGCAATCTGAACCGGGTATTCATCGCCACCCATCGCGGAGACGGCCGCAGCCTGGCCGTGAAGCAGGCGCTGCCGTGGGTGCGCGTCGCGGGACCGTCCTGGCCCATGAGCCCCGCCCGCGCGACCGCGGAAGCCCGCGCCTACCGCCGGGTGGCGGCCGTCGCACCGGAAACCATTCCCGTGGTCCACGGTTACGATGCCGAGAACTACGCGCTCACCATGGAAAACCTGTCGGATCTGCGAGTGCTGCGCACGGTCCTCAACGAGGGCGGCGGCTTCGGCGGCGCGTCCACCGCGGTCGGCGTCTTCGTCGCCCGGCTGGCCTTCGCCACCAGCGATTTCGGCATGTCCTCCGCTGAACGCAAAGTCCTGCTGGCGGAATCGGTGAATCCGGAACTCTGCAAGATCACCGAAGATCTGGTGCTCGCCGAACCCTACGTCGGGCACGAGCACAACCACTGGCACGAATCGGTCGACGACCTCGCCGCCGAGTACCGGGCCGATTCGCGACTGCGCACCGAAATCGCCGAGCTGCGACACACTTTCATGTCCGGTGCGCAGTCGCTCGTGCACGGCGACCTGCACACCGGCAGCATCATGATCGGCGAACGCGACGGCGCGGAGGTGGTCCGCGTCTTCGACCCCGAATTCTCGTTCGTCGGCCCCGTCGGCTTCGATCTCGGCCTGTACTGGGGCAACGTGATCGTCGCCGAGAGCCGCGCCCGCGCTCTGGGCGGCACATCCACGCACACGGACGAAATCGGCCGGGCCTGGCAGGCTTTCGAGTCCGAATTCCGTGCTCTGTGGCCCACCCGCCTGGATACCTTCTTCGATGACGCCTACCTCGACCGCTTCCTGGCCCGGGTCTGGAGCGACGCCCTCGGCTACGCGGGTGCCGAAATCATCCGTCGCATAGTGGGTTTCGCCCACCTGTCCGACCTGGATTCGCTCCCCGACCCAGGTCCCGCCACCCGCCGAGCCCTGCTGATCGGCCGCGAACTGGTCCTCCAGCGTGCCGAGCTGAAGGACCCGCAGGCCGTACGAGAACTCATCGACCAGTACTAGCCGCCTATTTCAGGAACAGGCTGGTGGTCCACTGGCCGCGTTCCGTGGAGGGGGTGGTGACCTTGGTGAACAGGTGGGTGGCGGAGTCCGGGTCGGACAGCACGATCCAGGCGCGGCTGGTGTTGAAAGTTCCTGCCGCGCAGGACGGCTCGCAGTTGTTCACGTGATAGGTGCCTTCGCCGATGGCGACGTCGTTACCCCACACCTGCCAGGTGATATCGGTGAGGTACTGGTGCGCGGTCGAACACCCGTTATCCAGTCTTGCCGGTTTGGTCGCGGGTGCGCGGCCGGGGCAATCGATGACCTGTGTGTCGGTCGCACCCTTCTGCGCCGTGACCGGTGTCGCTCCGGCGCTGGGCACCAGCATCACCGCCACTGCCCCGAGCCCGGCAGCCAAAACCGTGCTACGTGCCACAATCCGATTACTCATCACTGCGGATCCCTCCCTCGAGACGTTGGCCACTCGGCCGGAACATGTCTCGACGGTAGAAACCGGCGCTTGGCAGGGACTATCGGAATTCCAATGGCACGAAGAGGAATGCCAGTATTTATCACGGCTTGCTGGAGGCCGCGGCTCGCTGCAGGATCGCTGCAACATCTTTCGCCGCACGAAAGCCTTTGACTCCCAATGACTGTCCCCGCAAGACCGATCCTGTCCGTCGTGATCCCGGTATTGAACGAGGCGCAGAGCATCCGGGCCACCCTCGACCGGCTCACCGCACAGGACGCCATCGACGAAATCGTTGTGGTCGACAACGGCAGCACCGATGAAACCCCCGACATCCTCGCCGCCTACGCCCTCGACAATCCGAAGGTGACCGTGGTCGACGAACCCGAACGCGGCGTCGCGCGCGCCCGCAACACCGGATTCGACAAGGCCCGTGGCGATTTCCTCGCCCGCACCGACGCCGACACCATCGTCGCCCCCGACTGGGCCGAGGTGATCCGCACCAACTTCACCGACCATCCCGAGTACGCCGCCCTCACCGGAATCACCACCTACTTCGATTCCCCGGTCGGCTTCTTCCTCGAGCTCGGCTACTGGCTGCAGGCCAAGCGCGGCCAACTCGGCGGTCGCGTCGGCAATATGCACGGCCCGAACATGGCCATCCGCGCCACCGCCTGGGATCAGGTCCGCGCCGACACCTCCGTCACCCCCGACGTCATCGACGACCTCGACCTGGCGCTCTGTCTCACCAAGCGCGACTTGCACATCGAGCAACCGACGACGATGCGCGCTCAGACTTCCGCCCGCCGTCGCCGCACCAGTCCGGCGAAGTGGTGGCAGTTCCAGCTGACCGGTCTCAACACGATCAGCAAGCACGGCTACAAGGTGTTGCCCTACCACCGCGTGATCATTACCGGCGCCTGGCTGTCACACACCATCCAGTGGCCGATCTACCGCCTCTGGGATTTCGACCGCCGCCGCTTCACCTTCCGCCCCGGCAAGGAGCGGATGTACCCGCTCGCCCACGGCGCGGCCTGACGTCAGTTCCGGTGGCCTCTCACAGAACCGTCTCGCCGTCGGACTCGGAGGCCTCGGTCCGGCGGCGGAGGACGTGTGGGATGCGGGCCGCGGGGGGAATCACGATGCCGGCATCGGCGAGGCGGTTGGCCGCCTGCTCGGGGTCCGCGGGCTGGCCGACCGTGGGGCCGTGCCCGATGGGGACCACCGAGTGGACGATGGTGTCCGGGTAGATGTGCACGTAGTTGAAGGCCTGCGCGCCGTCACGGCCGCGCTGACCGCCCTCGGCGGCGGCCATGTCCTGGCTGTAGCAGGTCGCCGAGGCCACCGAGACCGGGATGCCCGCGAAGGTGGCATGGCTCGAAAGATGGAGGTGGCCCGCGAGAATCGCGCGGACGTCGGTGCCGTCGAGGACGTCGGCGAGGCGGCGCTGGTCGCGTAGCTCCACCAGGACGGCCAGGTCCTGCACGCACGGGATGGGCGGGTGGTGCATGGCCAGCACCGTGCCGAACGGGGCGGGTTCGGCGAGAACGTCACTGAGCCAGGCCAACTGGTTGTCGGTGATCTCACCCCAGTGCTGCCCGGGGACGGTGGTGTCGAGGGCGATGACGCGCAGGCCGTCGAACATGTGGACGGCGTCGAACGGTGCGCTGGAAGGCTTCTCGTCGAGCAGGTGCTCACGCAGCGTGCCGCGCTCGTCGTGGTTGCCCGCCACCCACACCACCGGCGCGCCGATCCGCTCGGCCCACGGCTCCACCAGATCGCGCAGCTTGCGGTACGCGCCCGCCTCGCCGCGATCGGTGAGGTCACCGGTGAAGACGATGGCGGTCGGCGCGATGCGGCTGGCCTCGGCCTGACCCAGCAGGCTCTCGAGCCGCGCCTCGGCGTCGACCGCACCGTAGAGCTCGGTGTCGGCGGCGATCAGATGGGTGTCGCTGAAGTGGAAGAGCACGTGATCCGGCTTGGGATACTCGGCGACTCGTGTGATGTACACGGACATCCTCCCCGGCGTTGGTGTTGCGCCGTTGCTTGCCAACTGTGTCGACAGAGCTCGCTGCTGCTGACGATCGCACTTGCCGATATCGTCGCCAGAATAGCCAAGCCCGTTTCTTTCAGATTGCCCGCGGCCAGTGACGGCATGCTTGCGAGTAGGTGAGGTTTGGGTGTCGGGCTAATGCCCCGGGCTACCCGCCAGCACCGGAAGATGTTCCTGTTCACGCTGATGCAACAGAGCGCGGAATCGGCGCAGCATCAAGGTAGCGGTGGTGGCGAGACCGGCCGTCAACCCGAGCCAGACGCCCACGGCCCCCCAATGCAAGGGGAATGCGAACAACAACGCAGTGGGCAATCCCACACCCCAGTAGCCGACCAGGGAGAGCCGGAAGCCCGCCTTGGTGTCCTTGAGCCCCCGCAGCAGACCGACCGCAATGTTCTGCGCGGCGTCGAAGAACTGCAGGGCGATCGCCACCCACAGCAGGGTGTGCGCCACGTGCTCGGCCGCGGAGTCGCCCTCGGCCAGGAACGGCCGCAGCACCCAGTTCGGGACCAGCACATAGGCGAGCCCGGTGACGAGGGCGACCACGAGCGCGTACTTCAGCGCCAGCCGCGCCACCGACCGCGCGTGCGCGAACTCCTCGCGCGCCACCGCCCGGCTCACCAGGATCGACGCCCCGTGCGAGAGCCCGATCGCCACCTGGAACACGATGTACACGATCTGATAGACGACATTGTGGGCGGCCAGCGCCGCCGCCCCGATACTGCCCATCACCAGCGCCAGCACCGAGAACATGCCCGCCTCGGACCCGTAGGTGAGCGCGATCGGCGTCCCCAGCCGCAGTTCCTCCCACACCGTGGCCCGGTGCACCGGCCACATCCGAACCGGCAGTGTCGCACCGAGTTTCGGGTCGCGGCGCACCATCGCCCAGAACACCCCGAAGGTGATCAGGAAGACCAGCGACGTCGACACCCCGACCCCGGTCAGGCCCAGCGCGGGCAGCCCGGCCCAGCCGTGGATGAACGCCAAGGCCAGTACCAGGTTCAAGGCCACCGACCCGAGCGTCACCAGCAGCAGCGCCTGCGGCCGCTGCATCCCGACGGTGTACTGCCGCAACACCTGAAACCACAGGCACGGCAACAGTCCCGGCGCGAGCGCCACCATCATCGGCCGCGCCTCCGCCAGCACCGCGCCGTCCTGCCCCAGCCACCGCAACGCCCACCCCAGCCCGATCAGCAGCAGCCCGCCGAGCGCCCCGGCCAGCGTCGCGATCAGAAAACTCGACCGCACCACCCCCAGCACCTGCGCCTCGTACCGCCGCCCCTGCTTCTCGGCCCGGCTCACCACGGTCGCCACCTGATTGCCGGTCCCGGTGATCAGCCCGACGCACATGGTCCGAATCTGGTTGAACAACACCAGCGCCAGCCCGCCCGCCGCCACCTGCCGCACCCCCAGCGTCCCCATCAACGCGATATTGGTGGTCGACACCGCCACCTGCGCCAACTGGGTCAAAGCGATCGGCATGGCCAGCGAGGTCAGCTGCCGCCCATCGGATTGCCGTGGTGCGGCGCTCATTTCGAGGCAGCCTCGTTCACGGTCGCGGCGTCGGGCATGCGGATGGCGTAGGTCGTGGGCGCGCTCCCGCGCATGGTCGCGATGAACTGCGTCAGCGTGTTCGTCTCGTCGGTCAGCCGCCGGACATGCTTCTCGAGCGCCAGCCGGATCTGATCGTCGGTGCGGGACAGCAGCTCGCCGATCTCGTTGGCGGACAGCCCGAGTCGGTGCAGCGTGCGGATCAGCGTGACCTGCTCGGCGTGATCCGCGCCGCCCGCGTGCGGCAGTGCGGTGTCGAGATGACGCAGGAGCTCGATCTCGCGCGGATCGATCCGCCGCGGCGGCCGGTGCCGCCGCAGCAGTTCCACGATCTCGGTCTCCCGCGTCTTGTCGAGCAGGTGACGATCGTTCATCCACTTCTCGTCGAACACCGTGTCCAGGTACTTCTCGCCGTCGTCATTGATGATCACCACCACGACCGAATGCGGCGGAAACTCCTCGAGCCGAGCCAGCCCGGCCAATACCGAACTACCCGAAGACCCGCCGATCAACAGTCCGAGTTCCCCGGCCAGCGCGCGGGCGGTGGCGAAGGCATCCACATCGGAGACCTTGATCCGGTCCGCCTCGTCGATGAAACGCAGATCCTCCTCGACATGGATGCCCGGCGACGCGCCCTCCGGCGTCCCGGTCCCGGACTGCCAATAGTCGTGCGCCGGACCGCCGAACGCGATCGACCCCTCGGGCTCGACCCCGACCAGTCGCGGGTCGCAGCCGTGCTCCCGCAGCCCACGCGCCGTCCCGAACAGCGACCCACCGGTCCCGACCGCACCCACCAGAACGTCGACCTTCTCGAGGTCGTCCAGCAGCTCCTCGGCCAGCGCGTAGTAGCCGACCCCGTTGGCCGGATTGTCGTGCTGCGCCGGGAAGAACGCGGTCGGTCCCTCCCGCCGGGCCAGCTCCTCGGCGAGTTCCTCCCGCGCGGAGGTGGACAGCCCGTCATCGCCTTCCTCGGACACGAACACCAG
The DNA here is from genome assembly GCF_053601505.1 of Nocardia sp. NPDC004722. Taxonomy (NCBI): domain Bacteria; kingdom Bacillati; phylum Actinomycetota; class Actinomycetes; order Mycobacteriales; family Nocardiaceae; genus Nocardia; species Nocardia sp. NPDC004722. The sequence continues at coordinate 9,590 of NZ_JBSGBY010000053.1, read as the reverse complement.
CTCGGCCCCCATGGCGCGCATGGCGTTCAGCTTGGCCGCGCAGGCGTGATGATCGACCACCGCGGTGAAGCGGTACCCGCGCTCACGGGCCACCACCGACAGCCCCAATCCGGTGTTGCCCGAGGTGGATTCGATGATGTGCCCGCCAGGGGGCAGCACCGCCCGCCGTTCGGCATCCAGCACCATGGCCCGCGCCATCCGAATCTTGGCGGCTCCGGTCGGATTCCGTGTCTCGAGCTTCAGCAATAGCCGCGATCCGGTCACCGCGCTGACGGCCAGTTCGAACAGGGGCGTCTGTCCGATCAATTCCGACACACGCCTCGCGATAACCGGCATCGAGCGCTTCTCCTTTGTCGTGGTGCACGGTTGAATTCGACGCTACTTCGATGACGATTCCGTGAATAGCGTTTTGCCTCTGTGCACCCTAATGCACGGGCAGTCGCCAGCTCCATAGCGAAATAGCTGGTAAATCACGTATGTCTGATTTTCGGGCGGTCAACGCCCTTCGATCGACCAACGGAAGCCCGCATAGCCGGAACTTCCCGAGCATTCGGTCAGCAACACTTTCGGCGGCAGCGTCATGCCGTGGAAGTCCGACTCGTTTGAATCCATCATGTATCCGGACGTGTTCGGATAGACGAGTAAGTCGCCCGTGATCGCGGCGCGGGGGAGGGGGATTCGGCGCCAGCTGAGCATGTCCTCTTCCAGGCACGAGGATCCGCCGACGCAGGTGGGGGTGATCGCGCCGGAGTCTTCGGGCCAGAGGACCGGGTCCGGTAAGAACTCGCTCTCGAACCATTGTTCGGACAAGCTGAAACTCGTGCCGTTCACGGTGAGGATGTCGTAGTCGATTCCGTCGGTTTTCCGAGTTTTGACGCCCTGCACGGTGAATACGGTGCATCCGGCGTGGTCCAGGAGTGCGCGGCCCGGCTCGATCGCCATCATGAGTCCCGCTTCGCGCAGACGGGATCCGAGGTTGTCGTGTTTCAGGACGGCCTCGAGCATGGCGGGGCCGGGGACCGGGCAATGGTAGGGATAGAAGCGTTTCGGGTCGAGGGCACGGCCGCGATGGAACCAGCGCGAACTCACGCCGTCGCGGAAACTCTCCCAGGCGGCCCGTGGGACGTAATCGACGCCGAAACCGCCGCCGATGGAGATGGTGCTCACCGGATGGCCGAGGGTGCGGGCCTCGAGGCAGCGGTCGATCAGGGCGGCGGCCAGTTCCGCGCGCGGCGCGGCGTCGTAGCCGGTGAGGTGAAAGCTGAAGCCCTCCAGCCGGATTTCCTTGGTGTCGATCTCCACCAGGGCGCGGTCGAGTTCACCGGCGGTCAGGCCGAAACGACTCGTCGAGCCCTCCGGCAGCACTCGCAGCAGTACGCGGGCGGGGAGGTCGAGCGCGGTCAGGCGGATCAGCTCGGCCGGATCGTCGATGGCGATCAGCGCGCGATGCCGCGCCGAGAGTTGCAGCAGCCGATCGGATTTGGCCGGTCCGGTCACCACGAGGTCGGTGCCCAGCACGCCGCCGCGCAGCGCGGCCGCCAGCTCGTCGGGGCTGGAGACATCCACGCCGACACCGGTCGTCGCGCACGAATCGACCACGCACGGCGATTTGTTGGCCTTCTTGCCGTAATAGATCGCACCCGCGACCTGCGCACGCTTGAACACCTGCTGGAAGGCCTCGATATTGCGGGTGATCCGGGCCGGGTACATGAGATGGAAGGGACCGCCGATGCCATCGGCGATGGTGCGCAACAGATTCGGGTGATCGAGCAGTCGTCGTTCCCAGTCGTCGCGGTGCGCGGGCAGCGGGGTCGCGGTGATGTCGGAGATGCCGGGCGACACGGTCAGCGGATTCAGGATGTCGGTCAGCGTGCTCCCCGTTCGTCGGCGGGCCGAGAACATCTCAGTCCCATAGCGACACCTCCGTTCCGCGGCCCTCCGCGATGGCCCGGTTGGCGAGCGCGTGCGCGACGGCGATATCGGTGAGCACCAGCCCGCTGTTGTAGACGAAGAGGCGTTCGTCGTCGGTGAGGCGGCCGACCGCGCGGTGGTCGAGAATCTGGGGTAGCTCGGCGTCGACCCGGCGTAATCGGCCGTCGGGACCGGCCATGTCGGTGCCGGTCAGGGCCATCTGCTCGGCGCTGGTGGCGACCACGCGGTCGGCGTCGGTGAGGGTGGAGGGGGCCAGGCCGTAGCCGACCAGCACCACGGTCGCACCGGGGGCGAGGTCCTTGGACTCGATGGCGACACGGGTGCCGGGACCCGCGGTGGCGAGGATGACGTCGGCCTCGCGCGCGGCGCTGTGCGGATCGCTCACGATCTCCAGTTCGGCCTGCGGATGATGCTGCAGCAGTTGCTGATACACCGCCTCCAGGCCCTCCGGATGGGTACCGTAGAGCATCAGCCGATTGAGGTGCGGGTTGGCGGCCAGCAGATGCGGCAGCGCGTTGCGGCCCTGGGTGCCGGTGCCGATCAGCAGCACACTGCGGGCGCCGGGGCGGGCACACTCGCGCACCAGCAGCGCCGACACCGCGGGTGTGCGCAGCGCCCCGACGCGGGCGCAGTCCATCAGGGCGATCGGGGTGCCGGTGGCGTCGTCGTAGAGCGAGATGGTGGTGAAATAGCGCTTGTTCGACCGATCGTGGTGCGGGTCGAACTTGTAGCTGGTCTTCATGGCCACCACCCGGCGGCGGCCGTCGCGGCCCAGCATGGCATAGGCGACCGACCAGCCGTCCGGATGGGCCACGCTGAGCTTGCGGGGGTTGTCCGAATCACCGCCCGCGAACGCGAGATACGCGTCTTCCACGGCGCGCACCACCTCGGCGGGGGAGATCGGGACGTCGGCCAGGTCGCTACGGGACAGGACCCGCAGCGGGGTAGTTCGGGCATTCACGTTTTGTTCCCTCGGCTCGTGCGGAACGGTGCCACCACCCGCTGGCCGTACCCGTCCTCGGCCGCTTCCGTCGCGCGCCGACGCTGCGGCAGCCGGATGTTCACCCGCTTGAGCCAGCGGTCGGTGCCGTCGTAGCGGGGGGTGAACGGCACCCGCCCGTGCACCACAACGTCATTGTCCACCAGCAGCAGTTCTCCGGGGGCCAAAGCGGCGGTGATGCAGACCCTTTCGAGTTCGGCGGCCAAATGCCGGTACGCGGACCGGAATTCGGGGTCGGCGTCGTCGAGCGGGGTGTACGCGGGGTCGAAACGCAGGGTCAGCTGCCCCTCGTCGATGCCGAGGGTGGCGACCGCGGGTGCCGGAGCGTGGTCGAAACCGGTGCCGTAGGAGACATCGGGCAGGATCGGCAGTTGCGGCCGCAGCAGCGTGTCTCGTTGTGCCGCATCGAGTTCGGTATTGCGCACCGAGGACACCGTGGTCCCCACCAGATCCGGGTTGCGCAGGCAGCCCAGCATGAGCAGGTTGGCGCGGTCGGGGTGGAAGGCGTCCTCGGTGTGCGGGCTGAGCAGAGTGGTGCTGCTGGCCCCGGACTGCTCATGCTCGTGCCCCGGGGTCGGCACGATGTTGTTGACCAGCCGCCCGCCCTGCTGTCCCTCCCAGCCGAAAGGCTCACCGGCACAGCGGGCCAGCAGCAGCATGGCGATGTCGAGTTCGAAGGACGCCGAGCGGTGCGCGCGGTCACCGGCCTGTGCCGCGGCCTCGCGCCAGTCGTGCGGGGTGTGCCCGAGTTCGTCGTCACCGATGGCGAGCGGGCGGATGACGGTCACGCCCGAAGCGGTGGCGGGCGGGCGCATGGCCTCGTGCACGGCGTCGGGCAGCCGCCCGTACTTGGCGTCGATGTGGCGCAGCAGGACCGGATGCGAGAGCGTGGTCGCTATCTCCGGGTGCGCGCCTACTGTGACGGCGATCTCAGCAGCGAGGTGGCGAATGGCGCGGGCGGCGGATTCCGGCAGGTCGCGCCGTTCGATGTCCGCGGGGTGAAGCGTGGAACGTTCGGAGAGAACGCTTTTCACCAAGGGAAGGGCCTTCCTGGCTCGGTGGTGACGAGGTGATCTAGCTCCGGCCAACGACCGTATTCGGCCCTCGTTAATTTGGCAAGGCTTACCTAAAGGCGTGTTGAAGAAATAGCTGATCGGTATCAGACGGTAGCCGGGAGATTAGCGGAACCTGCTCGGTGCACGCGACTCGGGCGAGCCGCGTTCACGTTCCTCGCCCCGCGGGCGATCCATCTGGATGATGAGAGGAGTGCGAACACGAATGGCCGACCTCCGGGCCCTACCGACCCGCGCCGGCCTCGTTGGCACGGTGGCCGCGCTGCTATTGCTGACCGGTTGCGGCGCAGTGCATCTCACCCCCGTTCCGGATGACATGCCGCCGCCCGTCGGCGCCCCGATCCCGGCGATCGACCTGGATGCGCCGGGGCGCAGCGCCATTCAGCTCGAGAGCTGGGCGAAGGAACAGCATGCCAGCACGGGGATACCTGTGACCGCGCTGGAGGCGTACGGATATGCCGCCGCGGTGATGGCGCGCTCCAAACCCGAATGCGGCATCGGCTGGACCACTCTCGCGGGCATCGCCAGCGTGGAGAGCCAGCACGGCTCGCATGGCGGCTCCCACCTCGCCGACGACGGGACGGTGTCGCCACCGATTCGCGGTCTGCCGCTGGACGGTTCGCCGGGGCGGGCGAAAATCCTGGATGTCAGCTCCACCGAGGCGAATCCGGTGTACGTGCGCGCCATGGGCCCGTTCCAATTCATCCCCGAGACCTGGCAGCGCTGGGGCGTGGACGCCAATGGCGACGGGACGATCGATGCGGACAATATCGACGACGCCGCGCTGACCGCCGCCCGCTACCTGTGCGCCATGGGCGGCAACCTCACCACCGTCGACGGCTGGCAGAAGGCCCTGCTCACCTACAACCAATCGACCAGCTACATGAACACCGTCCGCTACCGCGCCGCCGCCTACAGCGTCGGCCGCTCGGCCTGACCCGGCAATCAATCCAGCCGGTTTATATCTTGTGACCACGCCGATGGGGGGCTGCGCCCGCTCGATCGCGGCACAGTAGGCTCGTCAGCGCACGGGTTCGCCGTGCGACCTGCCGAGTCAGCAGCCGAAGGAGTGTCGTTTCGTGGCCATCATCGAACAGGTCGGAGCTCGCGAGATCCTGGATTCGCGTGGCAACCCCACCGTCGAGGTCGAGATCGCTCTCGACGACGGCACCCTCACCCGCGCGGCCGTGCCCTCCGGCGCGTCCACCGGTGAGCACGAGGCCGTCGAGCTGCGTGACGGTGGCGATCGCTACCAGGGCAAGGGCGTGCAGAAGGCCGTCGAGGGCGTCCTCGACGAGATCGCCCCGGCCGTGATCGGTCTCGACGCCGTCGAGCAGCGCACCGTCGACCAGACCCTGCTGGATCTGGACGGCACCCCGGACAAGTCGCGTCTGGGCGCGAACGCCCTGCTGGGTGTTTCGCTGGCGGTGGCCCGCGCGGCCGCCGAGTCCTCGGGCCTGGAGCTGTTCCGCTACGTCGGCGGCCCGAACGCCCACGTCCTGCCCGTCCCGATGATGAACATCCTCAACGGTGGCGCGCACGCCGATTCCGGCGTCGACGTGCAGGAATTCATGATCGCCCCGATCGGCGCGCCGACCTTCAAGGAGTCGCTGCGCTGGGGTGCCGAGGTCTACCACACGCTGAAGTCGGTGCTCAAGGCTCAGGGCCTGTCCACCGGTCTGGGCGACGAGGGCGGTTTCGCGCCGTCGGTCGCCAACACCCGCGCCGCGCTGGATCTGATCGCGTCGGCGATCGAGAAGGCCGGTTTCAAGCTGGGCAGCGAGATCGCCCTGGCCCTGGACGTGGCCGCCACCGAGTTCTACACCACCGGTGAGGGTTACAAGTTCGAGGGCAAGCTGCACACCGCGGCCGAGATGTCGGACTTCTACGCCAACCTGCTGACCGCCTACCCGATCGTCTCGATCGAGGACCCGCTGTCGGAGGACGACTGGGACGGCTGGGTTTCCCTGACCGACTCCATCGGCGACAAGGTGCAGATCGTCGGCGACGACCTGTTCGTCACCAACCCGGAGCGCCTGGAAGAGGGCATCGCCAAGGGCGCGGCCAACGCACTCCTGGTGAAGGTCAACCAGATCGGCACCCTGACCGAGACCCTGGACGCGGTCGACCTGGCCCACCGCAACGGCTACAAGACGATGATGTCGCACCGGTCCGGCGAGACCGAGGACACCACCATCGCCGACCTCGCGGTCGCCGTCGGCTCCGGCCAGATCAAGACCGGCGCCCCGGCCCGCTCGGAGCGCGTCGCCAAGTACAACCAGCTGCTGCGCATCGAGGACGCCCTGGGCGACTCGGCTCGCTACGCCGGTGACGTGGCGTTCCCCCGTTTCGCGTTCGAGGGCTGACATAGTCGAAGGCTGAGCCTCCGAACCAATGGGGGTTTCAGGGGTTTGCGCCCCTGAGACCCCGAAAAGGTAAGGGGTTTCAGGGATTCCCCCTGAAACCCCGGGAGTTTGGACAATCGGCTGATATTCGAGGTGTGAGATGACAGAGCGACGGGCGCGCGGTACCAGTCCGGCAGGACGCGGTGATCGCCGCCCGTCGCGCTCGTCACGGGCCAAGAGCACCTCGAGCGGCGGCAAGCAGACGACTACCACCGCGAAGAAGACCACCAAGACGGCTCGGTCGGAGTCCGGTTCGGGAGCCGCTCGGACGAGCAAGCGCCGCACCACCGCCGCCGCGAGTTCCGAACGGCACGAACGCAAGATCCTCGGCCTGTCCACCGGTCGGGCGGTGCTGCTGGCCGCGGTGCTGTGCGGGCTGGCGCTGACGCTGGCGGTGCCGCTGCGCACGTATTTCACCCAGCGTTCCGACGCCCACGAGCTGGCCCAGCAGCATCGCCAGCTGGAACAGGACGTCGCGGACCTGCGCGATCGCCGTGCCCAGCAACAGGATCCGAACTACATCCGGGCGGAGGCGCGCGACCGGCTGCGCCTGGTGATGCCGGGTGAGACGCCCTATATCGTGCAGATCCCCGATATCGAGCAGCCCGCCATCCCGCCCCCGGCCACCAAGGCCAAGGCGCCCGACCCCTGGTACACGCAGGTGTGGCACAGCATTTCGTCGCCACAACCGGCCGCCACCCCGGGCGCCGCCGCAAACCCGAACACCCCGCCGCCCACTCCGGAAGGACAACCCAGGTGACCGCAGCCGAGAACGAACCCAGCGAGCGCGATCTCGCGATCGTCGCCGAGCAACTGGGCCGGACTCCGCGCGGCGTGCTGGCCGTGGCCTACCACACCCCCGACGGCCTGCCCGCGGTCGTGAAGACCGCGCCCAAGCTGCCCGACGGCACCCCCTTCCCGACCCTCTACTACCTCACGGACCCGCGCCTCACCGCCGAGGCCAGCCGCCTCGAGACCACCGGCCTGATGCGCGAGATGTCCGAACGCCTCACCCGCGACCCGCAATTGGCCGCCTCCTACCGCGCCGCCTACGACAGCTACCTGTCCGAACGCAACGCCATCCTGGACCTCGGCACCGATTTCGCCGGCGGTGGCATGCCCGACCGCGTGAAATGCCTGCACGTCCTGATCGCCCATTCCCTCGCCAAGGGGCCCGGTCTCAACGTCCTCGGCGACGAAGCCGTAGCCCTGGCCGCCGACCACGGCTTGCGCGGCACCGCGATTCCGGCAGACTGGCCGAAATCCGAGGATTACCGCACCGATTCGCCCGCCGACGGCGAATAGCATCCGCACTAGTCGAATTCAGAGGTCAGGCATGAGCAACGCGGAATTCGCCCAGAGCGCGGCCGGAGCCGGGAGCGCGGCGGCCGACGGGCATGAGCGGATCGCCGCGGTCGATTGCGGGACCAACTCGATTCGACTGCTGATCGCCGATGTCTCGCACGACGCGAATGACAAGCCGACGCTGCTCGACGTGCATCGGGAGATGCGGATCGTGCGGCTGGGGCAGGGCGTGGACGCGACGGGGGCGTTGAATCCCGAAGCGATCGAACGCACTCGGGTGGCGCTGCACGATTACGTCGAGCTCATGCTGAAGCACGGGGTTTCGCGGGTGCGGATGACCGCGACCTCGGCGACGCGGGACGCCTCCAATCGCGAGGACTTCTTCACCATGACCGGCGTCGAGCTGGGCCGGGTGGTGGCCGGGGCGCAGGCCGAGGTCATCACCGGTGACGAGGAGGCGCGGCTGTCGTTCGCGGGCGCGGTGGGCGAACTCTCCAGTGCCGAAGGGCCTTTCGTGGTGGTGGATCTCGGTGGCGGGTCCACCGAGGTGGTGCTCGGCGACGCCGACGGTGTGCAGGCCGCGTACTCGGCCGACATCGGCTGCGTGCGAATCACCGAGCGCTGCCTGCACGGCAATCCGCCCACCCGTGAGGAGGTCGCCTCGGCGCGCTTCTTCGCCTCGGAGCGACTGGCGCAAGCGTTCGGCGTGGTGCCGGTGGAGCGGGCGCGCACGTGGGTGGGCGTGGCCGGGACCATGACCACGATCGCGGCGGTGTCGCTGGATCTGCCCGAATACGATTCGGAGCGCGTGCATCTCACCCGGCTGCCACTGGCCGAACTGCGCAAGGTCTGCGATCGGCTGATCGGGATGGACCACGACGAGCGGGCCGCGCTCGGGCCCATGCATCCGGGGCGGGTCGATGTGATCGGCGGTGGCGCGGTAATAGCCGAAGTGCTTGCCGACGAGCTGGCCCGGCGCGCCGGGATCGGCGAGCTGATCGTCAGCGAACACGACATCCTGGACGGCATCGCGCTCTCGATCGCCTGATCAGGCCGGTTATCAAGCGGATTGAGGGCTTTTGTCCTCCGCCCTGCTCATCCTTAATTTTCTCCGAGCCATCCTGAGCTTCCCGCAAGCAATTGTGACGTAGGTTAACACCTGAGGTTGCTGTCAGATTGCCCCATATGGGAAGGTCTCGGGTATGTCAGGAGTAGCCAACCCCGCGAAACCGGCCACCGAACGGACCTTGTTCGGCCACCCCATCGGTATCGCGAATCTGTTCGGTGTCGAGCTGTGGGAACGATTCTCGTTCTACGGCATGCTCACGATCCTGGGTTACTACCTGTACTACACGGCCGCCGACGGCGGCCTCGGCATCTCCAAGTCCACCGCCACCGGCATCGTCGGCGCGTACGGCGGCCTGGTCTACCTCTCGACCGTGCTGGGCGCGTGGGTCGCCGACCGCATCCTCGGCTCCGAACGCACCGTCTTCTACGGCGGCGTCATCGTCATGGCGGGCCACATCGCCCTGGCGGTCCTGCCCGGACTGACCGGTGTCGGTGTGGGTCTGGTGCTGGTCGCGCTCGGCTCCGGCGGGTTGAAGGCGAATGCCTCCTCGTTGCTGGGCACCCTCTACGACAAGGACGATCCGCGCGCGGACGGCGGCTTCACGCTGTTCTATCTGGGCATCAACCTGGGTGCGTTCGCCGGTCCGCTGATCACCGGGCTGCTGCAGGATCACGTCGGCTTCCACTACGGCTTCGGTGCGGCCGCCGTCGGTATGGCCATCGGCCTGACCCAGTACGTGGTGTTCCGGAAGAACCTCGGCGAGCACGGCCGCGATGTGCCGAACCCGCTGCCGCGCACCGCGATTC
>NZ_JBSGBY010000052.1:0-22480 GCF_053601505.1 Nocardia sp. NPDC004722 | reverse complement strand
GCGCACTCACGACGCCTTCGTCGACTACTTCGGCACCGCCGACCTGGAATTCGGGGCGGCCCGCAACAGCGTCACCTACCGCGCCGCCGACCTCGAGCTGCCCCACATCACCGCCGACCCCATGCTCGCGGCGGTGCTGCGCCGCCACGCCGCCGCGCTCCCCCCGCCGCCCCCGCGCGCCACCGAATGGCCCGACCGGGTGGCCAGCGCGCTCGCCGCGGTCCTCGACGAGTCCGACCCGCTCCTGGAGGAAGTCGCTCGCCGCCTCTACACCAGCCCCCGCACCCTGCAACGCCGCCTCGCCGAATCCGGCACCACCTGGAGCCTGGAAGTCGACCGCGCCCGCAAACGCCACCTGGAGCAGCCCGCACCCGATCCGGCTGCCACACAGCGGAGAGAAGCACTATGACCGGTTCGGACAGTGTGCTGCTCGCCCGCTTCGTGCTGCGGCGGGCGCGAACGATGGGGTTGAATCCGCTGGAGTTGGCGCGGGCGGCCGGTGTCGGCCCGGGCGCGCTGGACGGGCCACCGGGAAGTCTTCCGGGCCAGTGCTACCCGCGGCTGTGGGAGTTGCTGGAACAGCGGATCGGCTCGGCCCACGTGGGCTTGCTGGCAGCTCGGCGATACGGAATGGGAGAACTGGGGATGACTGATTATCTGCTGTCCACAGCCCCGAATGTCGGTGAAGGATTATGCGCCGCAGGAGAATTCGGCTCGCGCATGAGCAGTGCCCGGCGGTTGCGGGTGGCGGCCGAGACGCCTCGGCACCTCACCCTGATCACGGATACGGCGACCGACGCCGACAGCCGCGGTGCGGAGCTGGCGGCGCAGGCCAGCTTCGCCTTCCTCACCGCCCGTGCCAGATTCGGCGCGCAGGCGGCGATCGTGCCCGCGGCGATCACGTTCCGGCAGCGCGCGCCACGCCATCACGCGCCGTTCCTCGAGTTCTTCGGCACCAACGCCATCGAATTCGGCGCCGACACCAATTCGCTGACCCTGCATCGCGCCGACCTGGATCGACCGCAGCACACGGCGAATCCGGGCCTGGCCGCGGTGCTGCGGCGCGGCGCGCAGGCCACGGTGCTGACCGCGCCGCCCGCCCGCGCCTGGGCCGACCTCGTCGCGGCCGAACTCGATTCGCCGCCATGTGGAACGGTCGCACTCGACACGGTGACGCTGCACGATATGGCGCGGCAGTTGGATACCAGCGCCCGCACCCTGCAACGGCGGCTCGCCGCCGCGGGCACCAGCTGGCATCGGGAGTTGGCGTGCGCCCGCTCCCGGGCCGCGGGTGACGGGTCGTCGTGAACAGCCGATCCGATTGCCACGACAGCATTCTCATGGCCCGCTTCGCGCTGGAACGGGCCGCCGGGGCGGGACTCGACGCCGATCGGATCGCCCGGCTGGCGGGGGTGCCCGCCTGGCGCGAGGGCGGTGAGGGCACACGGGTGTCGTCGCGGTACTGCCTACGGGTGTGGGAGCTGCTGGAGCAGGAGACCGGGGATCCGGATATCGCGCTGCGCGTCACCGAGGAGAGCACGCCCGGCGAGTTCGGCTTGCTCGAATACCTTTTCGTGTCGGCGGACGACCTGGGCGCGGCGCTGGACGCCTGCATGCGCCACACCGGCAGTGTCACAACGAGTTACCGCCTCCGCATCGCCGAGCAGGACGAGCACGAGGTCCGCTACGAGGTGCTCGCCGCGGTGGACGACTGCCGGGGGCGAGAGTTGTTGCTGCAGGCGGCTTTCGCGCTGATCGTCGGCCGGGCCCGGGCGGCCACCCGCTGCCCGCTGGTACCGGTGCGGATGACCTTCCGGCAGCCCGCACCGGCGGACACCGGGCAGTTCACCGCGCTGTTCGGCACCCGCGCAATCGATTTCGACGCCGTCTCCGACACGGTGACGCTGCGGACGGCGGATCTGGCACTACCCATGAAGTCGGCCGATCCGGAGCTGACCACGGTGCTGCTGTCGTATGCGGCCACCCTGCCTGCCACGCCCGAGTTCGGGGTGACCTGGCTCGATCAGCTCGGCGCGGCCCTCGACGCGGCGCTGGAAGAGGGTCCGGCCACCCTGGAGGCGGTAGCGCGGCGGCTGCTGACATCACCAAGATCATTGCAGCGTCGCCTGGCCGATGCCGGATCCACCTGGCGCCGGGAGGTGGACCGCGCCCGGCGCCGCAGATTGCGCCGGGCCGAACACCTTTCGCGCGCTCAGCAGGCGGAATTCCTCGGCTACGCGGATCCGGCGAGCCTGCGGCGGGCGGTCAACCGGTGGCGGGAGCGCGAGGATTCCTGAGAATCCGACCCCGCCCGAGACCCGAAATCGCACCTACCGTACGGTATTCCGGCAACCACACAGCTAGGTTGGCGTGTCCCGGTTCGGTTTGGCGTCTTCGGAACTCCCCTGTGGCGTAACCGGAAACAAGACTGGTCGGGTACGCCATGACGCGCCGGCCGCGAGGCTCGCCACGGCGCCCGCAGCACCCACCCGGACCGGTTAATCGATTGGAGCTTCCTCGTGGCCCACACCGCAGAAACCGCCACCGCCTACGTCGTCACCGCCGTGGAGGCCAAGGGCACCGCCACCCGGTACGACTTCGACATCCCCGCGATCGTGAGCGCCACCCACAGCCTCACCGAGAGCTGGGATTTCCACAGCGTGGACCGGGGGATGTTCTGGAATATCGTCGCCACGTTCCTGGAGCACTGAGCAGTTCCAGGAGAGTCAGACGCCGTCGACCGACAGCACCGCGGTCATCAACGCCATCGCCGCCGCGCAAGGATCCGGCCGGTCGGTGTGATCGCGGTTGCGCACCCACCAGGTGACGGTCCCGGTATCGGCCACCGTCACCGCGCAACTCCCCGGATCCTTCGGATCGCGCCAATACATGCCGCCGAAGTTCCGGACCACCAATCGTTCGATCTGGTAACCGAATTGGCCCGCGATCCGCACCTCGCGGGACAACGTGTCGTCGCGCAGCCAGGCATACGTCAGATCGACCGCGCCGCCGCTTACCGTGGTGGCGGTCCAGTCACAGATGGTCGGCTCACTCAACCGCTTCATGTTGGTGACGTTGATGGCGCTCGCCAGTTTCTGATCCTCCAGCGGACCACAGCCCGCCAGGAAATTCGGATCGGAGGAGACGCGCGGTTCATCCTGCTTGCCGCCGTGCGAGCAGCCGGTCACCGTGGCGATCAGCAACGCCGCCACCGCGATTCGGGAATACCAGCGTGCCATCAGCCCTGCCCCGCCTGTGTCAGGGTGAGCGCGGCCAACGCTTCGACGCCCTTGCAGGACTGGGCATTCGAGCCGGAGTGCCGCACCGTCCAGTCGATGAAATCGGTGTCGCCGAACGCGACCGCCACCTCGCAGCCCGTCGTGTCCCGCCATTCGATACCGGTCTGCCCTGCGACCTCGACCGTGGCGGGTTTTCCGGTGGTCACCTGGGTGCGACGCTCCTCGAGCGAACTCCCCCGGAACCAGTGGAAGACGACCGCGTCACCACCGCCGCCCGGCTGCCATACGCAACTCATCGGATTCACCGACACCCGGTTCGCATCGGTGAGCCCGGCCTGCTGTCCGACCTCTGCGTCCGACACCCCGCCGCAGAGCCCGATCGTATTCGGCGACGGCGCTACCGCTTTGGGCGCGACGCTCGTGGTCGTGGCCGCGGCCCGCTCGGCCGAGGAGCCGCCGCAGCCCGCGACCGCCGCCCCGATCAGGGCGATCCCCGCCGCCGCGCCCACCGCTCTCATCACGCCGACCAGCGTAGGCGAACACCACCGGTCCTGCGATCCGCGCCACCATCGAATATGAATTTTGACAATTCACAGGGCATTAACTACGTTCGTAATCGCACCTCGATAGGCGAGGCTCCTGTACGAACACAGGCCACTGATCTGACGACGTCGAGAGACGCCCAAGGTTAGGACAGATTTCCCCGGATTAAGGGGTCATCCAAAGTGGCTTTCCCGCATCGGCGGAATACGTCGCACAGTGCCGAAGCTCTGACGAGAGGGGTGTTCGTCCCTTCCGGGTTCTGCCGGGCGACCTTCCCCGTGTGCGCTGACGTATCGCGTTCAACCAGTTTGAGGAGGTCGGGGCAGCCAGATGACGCCCTCTGACAGTCCGGAGTCTCCGGACCGGCCCCTCCGCCTGCGAGCGGGCCGCTAAGCACACTCACGTCGCGTCTGCCGGACGCGCGTAATCCACCGATATTCCGGTGCCGCACCCTGCGCGGTTCCGTGATATTCGCGTGCCGATTTCCGGTCGAATTCGGAAATTCCGCCAATGCCATGACACCGTCCGCACATTCGTGCGCGACGGAATTCACCGCTGCCCGAAATACCTGCCGGGCCGCGGCAGATGAGGGGACACATCCTGATGAGAATTCGCATGTACACCGCGCTGGCCGCGTTGACCAGCGCCGCCCTGCTGACCACCCACGCCACCGCGCACGCCGAACCCGCGGCCATCGAGGCCCGGGCGACGATCGTCGATCGCACGGTGCAACTGCACACCGACGCGGGCTCGCTGCGCGTCGACCACGACCGCCTGCAGATCCTCGATCCGGCCGGTCTCGTGGTGAGTTCGCTGCCGTTGCAGCTGGCCAAGCAGGGCGTCATGTACCCGATCGATGCCCGAATCGACGGCAACACCGCCGTTCTCGCGCCGCGCGTCGACCAGGCCCGGCCGCTCACCGAGGCGGAGCGCGCCGAGACCGGGCTGGCCGCCACCGCGCCCGTACGCAACTTCGACCTGAAGCCGATCGCCGTCGGCGACAGCCCCGAGGACCGCTTCAACAACGCCATGAGCCACGTCAATACCGAGATCGGCGCCGCCGTCGCGGTGGCCACGCTGCTGGGCGCGGTCATCGGCGGCCCGCTCGGGTGCCTGTTCGCCGGGGCCCTGACCACGGTCGCGGCGGGCCCGGTGGGCGCGGTCGTCGGCTGTCTGGCCGGGGCGGTCATCGGCGCGGGCATGGGGGTCGTGGTGTTCAACGTGCTCATCGGCGTGCCCGCGCTGATCGGCTCGGCCATCCACTTCTTCAATGTCGTCAACGCGCCGCCGGCTGCCGAATGAGGTGACGGACATGACTCTTGAACTCACAATTCCCAACCCTCCCAACACGACTCCGGAACTGCGCCGGGCCCGCCGCGGCCTGCGGCCCGCCGACTATCTGCTGCTGGCCGCGGGCGTGGTGCTGACGGTGTTGGTGGTCAAGCTCTTTCGCGACATCTCGGTGCCGTGGGTGCCCGGCGACAGCCCGGACACCGTCTCCACCGATCCCGCGAACCTGCCGTACTACGCGGCGCGAACCACGCTGCGCATGTTCGCCGGTCTGGTCGCGTCGATCATCTTCACGCTCGTCGTCGGCCAGTGGGCCGCACACTCCCGGCGCGCGGAGAAGGTGCTCATCCCCATGCTCGACATCCTGCAGTCGGTGCCGGTGCTGGCGCTGGTATCGATCACGGTGACGGCGTTCATCGCGCTGTTCCCGGGCTCGTACCTGGGTGCGGAGGCGGCGTGCGTGTTCGCCATCTTCACCGCGATGGCGTGGAACATGACCTTCGCCTACTACCAGTCGCTCCGCAACATGCCGCGCGAACTGGACGAATCGGCGCGCATGATGCGCCTGACCCGCTGGCAGCGGCTGACCCGGGTGGAGATTCCGGCCGCCATGATCCCCATGGTCTGGAACGGCATGATGAGCTTCGGCGGCGCCTGGTTCATGCTGGCCTCCTCGGAAGTCATCAGCGTGTCCGGCAATGATCAGGCGCTGCCCGGCATGGGCTCGTTCATCGCCGCCGCCACCTCCGAGGCCGCGGTCGGCAAGTTGCTGCTCGGCGCGGTCGTCATGGTGGCCACCATCGTGCTGGTGAACGTGCTGTTCTGGCGGCCGTTCACGGCCTGGTCGGAGCGATTCCGGGTGGAGCACACCGAATCCGCGCAGGCCCCGCGCAGCCTGGTGCTGGATCTGTTGCGGCGCACCACGATTCCCACGCGGCTCGCAACGCGGCTACGCCCGGTCGGCGAGGCCGTCGATCGCGGGATGCGGATCTTCGGGCGCGCCACCCGTTCTCCGTACGACGCGAAGCGCGGCAGCCTGGCCGGGGACGCGGTGTTCTTCGCCGCCCTGTTCGCGGCGCTGGGCTGGGGCGCGTGGACGCTGGCCCGATACTTCGAGCGCACAGTCGGTTTCGCCGAGTTCGGGCCCGCGTCGCTGATGGGTCTGGCCAGCCTCAGCCGGGTGGCGGTGCTGCTGGTGGTGTCCACCATCGTGTGGGTGCCGATCGGCGTATGGATCGGCATGAACCCGCGCATCTGCCGGTTCGCGCAGCCGATCGTGCAGGTGATGGCCAGCTTCCCGGCCCAGTTCCTCTACATCTTCGTGGTCGCGGGACTGACCTACACCGGCATCACGCTCAACTTCGGCAGCACCGTGCTGATGGCGCTGGGCGCGCAGTGGTACGTGCTGTTCAACGTGATCGCGGCCGCGGGACAGATCCCCACCGATCTGCGCGAGGCCATGGACGATCTGGGCGTGCACGGGCGGGAACGCTGGAAGTCGTTGATCCTGCCCGCGATCGCGCCCGGCTACGTGGTCGGCGCGATCACCGCCTTCGGCGGCGCCTGGAACGCCACGCTCGTCGGCGAGGTCGTCGACTCCGGCAATACGCACCTGGAGGCATTCGGGTTGGGCGCGTACATCACCGATGCCACCACGAACGACCAATTCGCGAAGGTGCTGCTGGGCACGCTCGTGATGTCCGTCGTGACCGTGGCCATCAACCGACTGGTCTGGCGGCGGCTGCAACGCACCGCCGAGAGCCGCTACGCCCTGGTCTAGAGAGGAGAACGCCATGACCACCCCCGTCATCACCGTAGATCGCGTCACCAAGAACTTCACCAACCCGTCCGGCGAGCAGCTGGCGGTCCTGTCGGATGTCCGCATGGAGTTGCGCGAGGGCGAAATCGTCGCGCTGCTCGGCAAATCCGGCTCCGGCAAGTCCACGCTGATGCGCATCATCGCCGGGCTGGTGCAGCCCTCGGCCGGGACGGCCCGGCTGCGCGACACCGAGATCACCCAGCCGAATGCCAGTACCGCCATGGTGTTTCAGACCTTCGCGCTGCTGCCGTGGCTGACCGTGCGGCAGAACGTCGAACTCGGGCTGCGCGCCCAAGGCATCGCGACCTACGAACGCGACGAGCGGGTCACCGACGCCATCGACATGATCGGGCTCGACGGCTTCGAGAACGCCTATCCCAAGGAGCTTTCCGGCGGCATGCGCCAGCGCGTCGGGTTCGCCCGCGCCCTGGTGGTGCGGCCCGAGGTGCTCCTCATGGACGAGCCGTTCTCCGCGCTGGACGTGCTCACCGCGGAGAACCTGCGCGGCGAGCTCATGCGGTTGTGGAACGAGACCGCCTTCCCCACCAAGACCATGCTGATGGTCACCCACAATATCGAGGAGGCGGT
Source organism: Nocardia sp. NPDC004722 (assembly GCF_053601505.1). Lineage (NCBI taxonomy): Bacteria > Bacillati > Actinomycetota > Actinomycetes > Mycobacteriales > Nocardiaceae > Nocardia > Nocardia sp. NPDC004722. The sequence goes on along the minus strand of NZ_JBSGBY010000052.1, from coordinate 15,001 downwards.
GCAGCTGGCCGACCGAATCCTGGTGCTGGACAACAACCCCGGGCGCATCAAGGGCGAGATCAAGATCGGCATGGCGCATCCGCGTGACAGCCGCACCACGCAATTCCAGAACCTGGTGGACCATGCCTACCGCATGCTCACCGACTCCCCGTACGACGGCGACCACGAGACCGTCGCCCCGACCCCCACCAACCGGCCGCTGCCCGAGGCCAGTGTGGACGGCATCGCGGGCATGCTCGATCTGGTCGCCATGAGCGGCGGCCGCGCCGATCTGCCGGAGTTGGCCACCGGGCTGCGCTTCGAACTCGACGACATCATGCCGCTGGTCGACGCCGCACGACTGCTGGGCCTGGCCACCGCCGTCGACGGCGACCTCGAACTCACCGTCGACGGCCGAATGTTCATCGACGCCGACATCGACACGGCCAAGGCCATTTTCGCGCGGCTGGCACGCGCCAAGGCCCCACTGGTCACAGCCATCGACCACGCCCTGGCCGGAGCCAAGAACCAGCGCATCCGCGACGGCTTCTTCCTGGACCTGTTGCGCCGCAACTTCACCGAGGACGCAGCCCGGCGGCAATTGCGCACCGCCGTGGACTGGGGACGCTACGGCGAACTCTACGAGTACGACGCGGACGAACGCATGTTCCTGCGACATCCGGTGGCGGCGTGAACGACGACGGTCAGTTGATCCGGGCCCTCGGCGCCGACGCGGTCACGAGGTAGCGGCGGCCCCGGATGCGTTCGGGGCGGTAACGAACGGCCGGATCGACCATGACCGGCCGGTCGTGCCGGGTTTCCACCGTCATGATGGTGCTCGAAACCTGCATGCTGTTCACCTCGTCCTCGCGGGTGTCGGTTTGTCAAAGGTGTTCGATGGGCCCGAACTGCTGTTCGTAGTTGCTCATGCTGTCGTTGAGCGTCTGCATCAGGCGGAAGATCATGGACGGCGGGAACTTCACCCGCGACACCACTTGAACCGGTTGCCGCACAATGGGTTTGCCGTCGCCGTCGATACCGGGCTCGGTGGGCAGGTGCACGACGAAATCGAGGGTGAAGTCCGTGCGGTTGTACCAGCAGGTGAAACCGTTGGCATACGCTCCTGCACTCCACGATTCCGGCACCACCACTTCGACATTCGCCGCCGGCGTCGCATCTGTCATCGGGGCGCGCCTCTCACCGGTGATTCGAGGTCCGGGTCGACTGCCCGGTGGGGCCGCCGCGACGGCGGTCCCACACGGACGACCGGACTCAACCGTTATCGACTCTGGAATTGCCGGTTCTGGTTGCGGATCTGGTGCAGCCGCAACTCCTGCTGACTGGCCCGATCCTGCGCCCGGGTGGCCTGATCGTCGGCCTGCTGAGCCAGCTGATTGGCCTGATCGGCCTGATCCTGCGCGTTCTGCGCCTTCTGCTGCGATTGGGTGGCCTCGTTCTGCGCCTGCTGAGCCTGATTCTGTGCCTGCTGAGCCTGGCTCTGCGCCCGATCCGCCTCGTTCTGCGCCTGCTGCGCCTGATTCTGCGCCTGCACGGCCTGCTGACGAGCCTGCTGTGCCTGCTGGGTGGCCTGATTGGCCTCACTCTGCGCCATATTCGCCTGGTGCTGCACCTGCCGCGTCTGCTGCTGTGCCTGCCGGGCGAGACTCTGCGCCTGCTGCGCGAACTGCCGGGCACTCTGCGCTTCCTGCCTGGCCTCGTCCACGCTCATCTGGAGTACATCGATATCCCGCTGGCTCACCGTGCCCTCACGTGTGGCCTCTGCGGTCTCCTGTGCCATTTTCGACTCCCATTCATCCGTTTCGGGGTGGTTGTCCACTGCACCGGTGGAGTGGGACGTGACAAGCCTCTGCCCCTGGTGGATCGACCGCAATGCACGCGGAACACGGTCGAAACATCGAAACCGGCACAGCTAGGAATCGAAAACCCCGATGACGCAGGCTTTATCGCGTAGGCAGCGCAGAGCAAACCGTAGGCAAGTATGTCAAGGGGTGGTCCGCTGGGCCCGGGCGCGACGCTTGCCTTCGTGCATCGCCTGCACCCGCGCGACCGGGATGGTGTGGCCCTCGGCGATCAGATCGGCTGGGAGAGATTGGGGTTCGGGCATCGACTCCGCCCAGGGGTCACGGTCGCCGAGTAGCGCGGCGGCAGTGCGGAGGGTGAAGTCGCGCGGGTGGATATGGGGCAGGTCATCCCAGCCCACCGGGAACGACACCGTCGCGCCCGGCCGGATGCGCGGACTGTAGGCGGCCACCACGGTCGCGCCCCCGGCCCGGGTGGAGTCCAGGAAAACCTTGCCGCCACGGTCTTCTCGAATGAAGGCCGTGGTGGCGAGGTCCGGATCGAGGCGTTCGGCGCGGGCCGCGATCGCGCGGGTGGCGGCCGCGGCGTCCTCGAGATCGACGCCGTCGACGACCGGCACGAAGATGTGAACGCCCTTGGAGCCACTGGTTTTCACCGCGCCCGCGAGCCCGTCCGCCTCGAGCGCCCGGCGGATCAGCTCGGCCGCGCCGACCACCTGATCGAATCCGGCCTCGGGTGCGGGGTCGATGTCCAACACGAGATGTGTTGGGCTGCCGGAATAGTCGACCAGGCCCGCAGCGGTCAGCAGGGTCACGTGATACTCGACCGCCCGCTGATTACCGAACCACAGCAGTGTGCGCACGTCGTCGCACAGTGCATAGGAGATCTCCCGCTTCGAGCTACCCGCCCACAGGGTGGCGCGGGGCACCCAGTCGGGCGTGTATTTGGGCAGGTTCTTCTGCATGAAGGGTTCCTGCCCCGGCCGCACCCGCACCACCGACAGCGGCCGCTCCCGCAGCACGGGCACCATGCGCTCCCCGACCGCCTCCAGATAGTCGATCAGATCGCCCTTGGTGGCCTCGGCCCCGTCGAACAACGGACTGTCGAGACTGGAGAACTTCAGCCCGGCCCGCACGTCATCGCCCATCGGCCCACCATGCGCCCCGACGGTTCCGTCGTCAACCACCCGCGTCAGCGCGGGGATTCCAGGTCGGCCTCGATCTCGGCCAGGATTCCGGGATGCCGACGGGACGCCAGCCACAGCCAGCCGCCGCCGATCACCAGGTACGCCAGGAAGATGTAGGGGAACAGGTCCACCGGCCAGGGCGGCAGCGGGTAGAAGCTGCCGACGGCGGGGACCAGTAGGAATACGAAGCCCGCCACTGCGAGGGCCACGGAGCGCGGCGAGAGTGCGCCGAGCTTGCGCAGGTACACCGGCGCGGCCACCACGACCATGAAGTAGACCAGAAGGAAGCCGAAGGCTGCCAGCGTGCCCGCGTCGTTGAAGATGGTGAGGGTGTCGGTGCCGGCCGACCAGCACGCGGGGACCGCCACCATGAGCACAATGTAGGCGGTGAGGGCGATGGACGGAGTCGCGTTGGCGGCGTGCACCTTTCCCAGCGCCGCGGGGAACACCGAATGCCGCGCCATCGGATAGATCAGTCGCGCACCGGCGTTCAGGCACGACAGCGACAGGGCGAAGAAGCTGATCATCGCGCCGAGGTCGATGGGGAGTTTGAAGAAGCCCACATTGTCGAGGTCGGCGAGGGCGTTCAGCGGCATGGCCAGGGTGTCGAGGGTGGCGCTGGAATCGCGGGTGCCGTAGACCTCGACGTAGCTCATCACCACGAAGAACAGTCCGGCGATGACCAGGCTCCACACCACCGCTCGCGGGATGCTGCGCAACGGATCTCGTGCTTCGCCGCCCATCGCGGTCGCGCTCTCGAAGCCCACCAGGCTGAAGATGCAGGCGACGACGGCCAGGCTCATCCCGCGCGCCGAAGTCCCGTGCAGCGACAGCTGATCGGTGTCGACGTGAATCCCGTGCGCGAACACCACCACGACGGCCAGCGCGAGAATGCAGACCACGGAAATTCCTTCGAGTATCAGCGTGAGCATCGAGGACAGCCGGACATCCTTCACCGCCAGCGCCCACGCGATAACGCCGAGCACCGCGAAGAAGACGACCGCCGGAATATTGGCGTGAATTCCGAGCAGGCTCAGCACTTCCCGGTCGAATATGGCGAACCCGGTCATTCCGGCGATACCGATGAACAGATAACACCACAGCAGCGCCCAGCCCGACAGCACGCCGCTGATCGGGCCGAGGCCGCGCCCGATGTAGGCGTACATCGAGCCCGGAGACGTCGAGCGCCGCGCGAACTGATTCAGATTGAAGGCCACGAACAGCAGCATCCCGGTGCCGAACAGGTAGGCCATCCAGGTGCCGGAACCGGCCGAGGAGAAGGCCAGCGGGATGATGAGCGCGGCGGTCATGGTCGGTGAGATCAGGGCCACCGACTGCGCCAGCAGCGCGGGGAAGCCGAGCACACCGCTGCGCAGTCCGGCGGCGGGCGGTGGTGTCGAGGTCGTGGCGGCAGGTTCGAATTCTGTGTAACTCATTGCGGTGCTTCCTTATTCGCCCCCGGAATTTCTGACACCCATGAGTGTGGGGATATCGCATTTCCGGCGAGCTGCGCACCGTTAAGGAGTGATTAATAGGATCTCACCCGTGAATTCGATCATCGAATTCACGAAGAAGACGCCGAATATCCGCCGATGTGAATGTAATTCATATCGGCGGATATTCGATATTCTCGATAGGGATCAGTCGCGGACAGCCTCGATCAGGATCTCCAACTCGTCGACGACCGCGGCTTCCAGCGCCAGCAGCGGCGGGCGCGGATCACCCGACTCGAACCCGAGCGCGCGCAGACCCGCCTTCACCGTCGCGGGCAGCGGGTACGCGACCAGCAACTTCAGCAGCGGTTCGAGTCGCCCGAAGAGCTGGTCGGCCTGGTCGATCTCGGTGTCGAGCAGCAGTTTCCAGAACCGCACCACCTGCTCCGGCACCAGACACGGTGCCGCCGTGCACCAACCGGCGGCCCCGGCCTGGAAAGCACTGCGCGCCAGTGGGTTACTGCCATTGAAGAACGGCACCGTCCCGCCGGTCAGCTCCGCGATCCGATGCATCCGCCCGATATCGCCGGTCGATTCCTTGATCATCGTGATGTTGTCGACCTCGGTGACGAGTTCGACCAGGAACTCCGGGCGCATGTCGATCCCGGTCGTGCCCGGGTTGTTGTAGGCCATCACCGGGATGCCCACCGACTCGGCGACGGCGGTGAAATGCTGCCGCAGTTCACGTTCCGACAGCCGCCAGTACGAGATGGGCAGCACCATGATCGCGTCCGCGCCGCGGCTCTCCGCGATCCGCGCCCGCTTGACGGTGCCCGCCGTGGTGACCTCGGAAACCCCGACCACGGTGGGAACCCGCCCGGCGGCGCGCTCGATGGATTCACCGGCGACGGTGGTCCATTCGTCATCGTCGAGGTAGGCGCTCTCGCCGGTGCTGCCGAGCGGGGCGAGGGCGTCCACCCCGGCGTCGATCATCCGATCGATGAGGATGTGCAGGGCGGCGGTATCGATCTTGTTCCCGTCGGCCGTGAACGGCGTCACCGGGTAGGCCACGATTCCAGAAACAGCTACAGGCATTTGCTCACTCCGAATTGTCGAGCTCGAACACATCTGGATGACGCCGGAGCACCCGACGCGCGTAGTAGGCGAAGTTGGCCTCGCTACGTTTGGGCCGCAGGGTCCAATCATGGGCCTCCCGGGCCAGACGCGGAGGCAGCGGCTTGATCTCGCCGGCCGCCATGGCCAGCAACTGGAGTTGCGCGGCACGCTCGATGAGATGCGCCAGCGAGCACGCCTCCTCGATGCTCGCCCCGACGACGAGCTGCCCGTGATGGGCCAGCAGGATGGCCCGCTTGTCGCCCAGGGCCGCCGAGATGATCTCGCCCTCCTCGTTGCCGACCGGCACACCGGGCCAGTCGGCCAGGAAGGCGCAGTCGTCGTAGAGCGGGGCCATATCCATTTGCGAGACCTGCAAAGGGATCTCGAGCATCGACAACGCCACGACATGCAGCGGATGGGTGTGCACGATGCAGTTCACATCCGGCCGGGCCCGGTAGATCCAGCTGTGGAATCGATTGGCCGGGTTGGCCATTCCCCCGCCTTCGAGGACGTTGAGGTCCTCGTCGACGAGCAGCAGGTTGGCGTCGGTGATCTCGTCGAAGCCCAGACCCAGCCGCTGAGTGAGGAACGTGCCGGGCTCCGCGCCGCGCGCCGAGATCTGCCCGGCCAGCCCCGAGTCGTGCCCGGCGTCGGACAGAGCGCGGCAGGTCAGCGCGATCTTCTGCCGATCGCTCCAGGTTCCGGCCGGGAGCTCGGTCCGCATGGCACGCTCTGCGGCGGCCATCAGTTCCGGCTTGCCCAGGTTCATCGTCGTCGCCAAGTCCCGACCCCCTTCAAGAAACTATGTGCTCGATAGGACACCATGTGTCATCACGATACGCTGAGTTTCCTGTCGCGCAACCAGGCGCGTGAGAACGAGGAGTAGCCGTGGCCGCCTTCCTGAGATCCCATCGCCGCCAGGCGGGCTTGTCGCTGGACGCCCTGGCCGAGCGCACGGGTCTGACGAAGAGCTATCTCTCCAAGATCGAACGCGGCCTGAGCACCCCGTCCATCGCGGTGGCGCTGCGCATCGCGCACGTGCTGGAAGCCGATGTGGCCCAACTGTTCTCGGACAATCCGGATCGCAGCGCGCTGATGGCCATCGAACGCGCCGGTGACCGCCCCGCACTACCGGACAGCGGTCCCGCGAACTATCAACCCCTGGCCACCCAGATCGTGGGCAAGGCGATGCAGCCGTTCATCGTGACGCCCAGCACCGAGCCGGTCACCGACCACACCGAGCATCACGGCGATGAATTCGTCTTCGTGCACCGGGGCACCGTCGAGGTGTCCATCCCGGGCAATGTGATCACCCTCGACGAGGGCGACAGTCTCTATTTCGACGCGAACACCCCGCACCGGCTGCGGTCGATCTCGCCGCAGCGGGCCGAGGTGATCATCGTCGTGCACGACCGGGACGCGAGCCGCCCGGCCTGACACCTCACCAGTACTGGTCCCGGGACCTGGGATTCGGCCGGGGCGGCGGGGCGGGCTGGCGGCGCTGCGGCGGCACCGCGACGCGCGGCTGCGCCGGGGTAACGACCGGGGAGCTCACCGCGAACGCCCCGTCGTAGGCGGATTCGGCGTGCTCGGACTCGTCGATGCCGTTCACCTCCGCCTCGCGATCGACGCGGAAACCGATCAGCTTGTGCACGATCCAGGCCAGCAGCAGCGTGGCCAGGAACGAGTACGCCATCACGGCCAGCGCTGCGATGACCTGCCGCAGCAACTGGGTGACACCGCCGCCGTAGAACAGTCCGTTGCCGCCCGCCGGATTCACCGAGGCATCGGCGAACAGCCCGATCAGCAGCGTCCCCACCAGCCCGCCGACCAGGTGCACCCCGACCACGTCGAGCGAATCGTCGTAGCCGAAGCTGAATTTCAGGCTCACCGCGAGCGCGCAGCAGACACCGGCCGCGATGCCGATGACGAGCGCGCCGATCGTGCCGACGAACCCGCAGGCGGGTGTGATGGCCACCAGCCCGGCGACCGCGCCCGAGGACGCCCCCAGCGTGGTCGGCTTCCCGTCACGCAGCTGTTCGACGATGATCCACGCCAGCGAGGCCGCGCCGGTCGCGATGGTGGTGTTTGTGAACGCCAGGGCGGCGAGATCGCCTGCGGTCAAGGCGGATCCGGCATTGAACCCGTACCAGCCGAACCACAGCAGTGACGCGCCCAGCAGCGTGAACGGCACATTGTGCGGACGTGAGACGGTGCGCGGCCAGCCCTGCCGTTTGCCGATGACGAGTGCCACCGCCAGCGCCGCGGCGCCCGCGTTGATATGCACCGCGGTGCCGCCCGCGAAGTCGAACGCCTTGAGCCGGTTCACAATCCAACCGCCGATATCCGCGGAATTACCCGACGGGTCGGTATTGGTGAACCCACTCGCACTGAAAACCCAATGCGCGACAGGGAAATACACGACCGTCACCCACAACACGGTGAAACACAGCCAGGCCCAGAATCGCGTCCGCCCCGCGATCGCCCCACTGATCAGCGCCGTCGTAATGACGGCGAACATCAACTGGAACATCACGAACGCCATGGTCGGAATCTGATGCCCCGAAGGCCCCGACACCGTCCCCTGCGTCGCCCTCAGCAGCGTGTGCGACACCCCGCCCACCAGCCCCTGGAACACGTCGCTGCCGAACGCCTCGCTGTATCCGTAGAGCAGCCACAGCGTCGAAACGACACCTAGACAGATGAAATTCATCATCAACATATTCAGGACGCTCTTGCCGCCCACCATGCCGCCGTAGAAGAACGCCAGCCCCGGCGTCATCAACATGACCAGCGCCGCACTGGCCAGCACCCACGCGGTATCTCCCGGATTCACACTCGCACCTCATATATCCAACGGGAATTCGGGCACAGCATCGAGAACCGCTGTTTCGGTGGGATGCCCGCCCGGGTTTCGAGACGATGAATTCACTGCGAGGCCCCGGGCGGCGCGCCGAAATTCTCGACGGCGTAACGCGGTGCCGGTACCGTCGACTTCGACTACCCGGGGGGACGTGTCATCGCTGCCACCGCTCTCCGAATCGATTGAGCTGCAGGACTTGTCATGACAATTGTGTACTCTGCGCCGCAGGTGACCGATGCTCGGCGGCGCGAACTTCTCTACGGCGGAGCGGTGCTCGTCTACCCCGCCGACGAGGCCTCCTCCGCATTGACCGCCTTCGCCCGGGAACTGATCAGCGAGGCCTTCGGCCCGCTGGACCCGCAGACGGCACAGCACGAACTACCGGTGGCTCGGATGGTGGAGATCCTCGCCGAACTCAAGCCGCGCTTCATCCACCACCCCCGCTCCAAGCAGCTGGTCGCCGAGCTCATGAAGGCCCGTGGCTGCGACGAGAACACCTACTTCGACGTCCCGCGCCTGCGCACCTCGACCTCCGACGGCTACCTGACCACCGGCATCTCCTACGTCTTCCACGCCCACCGCGACACCTGGTACTCGGCCCCCTTCAACCAGATCAACTGGTGGCTGCCCATCTTCCCGGTCACCGAACACAACGCGATGTGCTTCCACCCCCGCTACTTCGACACCCCCGTGCGCAATTCCTCCGACGGCTACGACTACGACGAGTGGAACCGCACCTCGCGCTACAACGCCGCCACCCACATCGGCAACGACACCCGCGTCCAGCCCAAGATCCTCGACCCCGCCGCCGACCTCGAACCCGCCGTCACCGTCCTCCCCGACCCCGGCGGCCTGATGATGTTCTCCGGCAACCAATTACACTCCTCCCTCCCCAACACCTCCGGCGTCACCCGCTTCTCCATCGACTTCCGCACCGTCCACCTCGGCGACGTCACCGCCGTCCGCGGCGCCCGCAACGTCGACTCCGCCTGCACCGGCACCAACCTCCGCGACTTCCTCCACCCGAGCACCCACACCCCCATCCCGGAAGAACTCGCCCTCGACTACCAACGCGCGGTCGGCTCCCTCCGCCCGGCGGACCGGGGGGTGCGGGTCGAGAGCCTGACCCCATGATTCGGGTACCCGGCCGGGCTCATTCGCGCTGCCGGGACCCGCGTTCGAGCATCGACGCCCGGCGCACCTTGCCCGCGTCGTCACGCAATGCCGTCGCGGTGTAGTCGAAGCTGCGGGGAACCTTGTAGCGCGCCAGCCTTTCCCCGGCGAAGGCACGCAGCTCGGCGTCGGTCAGCGCGGTGTCGGTCTGCACTATGGCGTGCACGCGTTGGCCGAGATCCTCGTCGGGCAGGCCCAGCGCGACCACCGCGTGGATCGCGGGATGCTCGCTCAGGGCGGCTTCCACCTCGGCCGGGTAGACATTCGCGCCGCCGGTGAGGATGAGGTCGGCCCGGCGGTCCTCCAGATAGAGGAAGCCGTCCGCGTCCAGCCGCCCGAGATCGCCGACCGCCTCCCAGCCGTCCACGAAGCGGGCCGCCGCGCCGACGTAATGGTAAGTGGGCGTGTCGTTCTCGGGGCGGACCAGGATCTCGCCGATCTCACCGGACGGGAGGTCCGTGCCGTTGGGATCGGTGACGCGGACTCGGCCGAACAGCGGTAGCCCCACCGAGCCGGGGCGGCGCAGCCATTCGGTCCCGTCGATATGGGTCATCATGGTGCCCTCGGTGGTGGCGTACATCTCGTGGACTCCCGCCGCGCCGACCAGGTCGATCCACGCGCGCTTCACCCAGTCCGGGCACGGTGCCGCCCCGTGCCATACCGACCGCAGCGAGGTGATGTCGTATTCTGCTGGTGCACGCTGTATTTCACGCGCGATCCGGCTCATCATCGTGGGCACCAGACTGATCCAGGTCACCCGATGGGCGGCGACGGCCCGCAAGACGGCGGTCGTCTCGAACTTGGGCAGCACCACCAGATGCTGTCCGGCCAGCAGGCCGTAGACCGAGAAGTTGAACGGCGCATTGTGATACAGCGGTCCGCAGACCAGCTGGGTATCGCCCTCGCGTTGGTCCAGGATCGTGGCGGTGCGGGTGACGTCGAGTTCACCCGGTTGCGCCGAGACGATCAGCTTCGGCCGTCCGGTGCTGCCGCCCGAGGTGGGGGCCTTCCAGGACGGTGCGACGACCTCCGGGTCGAGCGGAGCAGCCGAAACCCCAACGGGCTCGAATCCGACCGGCACCCAGTGCCGGCCCGGGTCGTGCGGCCGCGCCCCGACGACCAGGGCCGGTCGCGCCAGCTCCAGCACCGCCTCTCGCTCGGGCTCGGGCAGCAGCGGCGAAATCGGTTGCGGCACCGCGCCAAGCTTCCACAGCGCGAACAGCACCGTGTAGAACTCCGCGCCATTGGGGAGCGCGACGGTGACCAGATCTCCCGCTCGGACACCGAGATCCCGGTAGCCGCGGGCCAGGCGATCGGCCGCCGCGTCCAACTCGGCGCGGGTCCGGGTGCCCTGCGCGTCGGTGATGGCGGGCGCGTCGGGCGCGCGGGCGGCCAGCTCGGTCAGCAGCCGCCCGAGCGGAATCGGCTCAGCCATGCAGAAACCTGTCCACGAAGGCCGGTTCGACCACCAGCCCGTGCACCTGCATATTGTGGCTGTGGGCCAGCTGATGCAGCGCGAAGGCCGTGCGAATCGCCTCGGGGCGGCCGGAGGCGTCCTGGGCCGCGTTCACCGACTGCTTGGCCAGCTTCAGGGCGAACGGCGGCTGTTGCGCGATCCGGGCCGCCAGTTCCAGTGTGGCCGTGGTGAGTTCGGTGCGCGGCACCACCTTGTTCACCATGCCGATGCGCTCGGCCTCGGCGGCGCTCAGCGACTGCGAGGTGAACAACAGCTCCTTGGCCTTGCGGACGCCGAATTCATAAGGGTGATTGAAGAATTCGACGGCGTTCACGCCCATCGACACCACATAGTCGATGAACTCGGCGTCCTCGGCGGCGACGATCAGATCGCACGGCCACGCCAGCATGAGCCCGCCCGAGATCACCTTCCCGTGCACCTCGGCGATGGTCGGCTTGGGGATATTGCGCCAGCGCTCGCTGAATCCGAGATAGATCTCCTCCTCGCGCGCCATCACCCCGGCCGCACCCGGCGCTTCGAGGTCGCCGATGGGCGCGACGGTATCGAAACGGGTTGTCGCCGCCAGTGGTTCGGGTTCACGCATATCGTGTCCGGCGGAGAAGTGCGGGCCGTTGGCGGCCAACACGATGACCACGATGTCGTCATCGTGGGCGGCGCGGTCGAAGGCGTCGTTGAGGGCGTAGAGCAGTGCCGTGTCCTGGGCATTGCGCCGTTCCGGCCGGTTCAGGACGATCCGGGCCACCTTCGGGATCGGGACCTCGTAGAGGACGGGGTCGGTGATGACGGTCATCGCTTGCCCTCCCAGAGGATTCGCTCGTGGCCCGCGGGATCGGCGACCACGGTGACGGTGTCGGAAATGAGTGCGGTGGCCCGCTCGGTCGTGTCGTAGGGCGTCCAGCCGGGGTCGCCGTGGGTGATGAACTCGACCCAGGCGCGATGAACGGTGTCGGCCACGAATTGCGGCGGGTTCGGACCCAGCCGGGCCGCCAGACCGGGATCGGTGATGGTGTCGAAGACGAAGGGGATGTCCACGCCATGGCCGGAACCGAGGGTGGGTGAAGCCCAGTCGAAGCGGTAGAGCCAGGTGCCGCCGGGCTCACGGGTCTCCGCGACCCGGATCGACGGGATCCGGAAATACCAGTCGGAGATGACGGCCGAGAGCAGTTCGCCCGGTGTGGCCTCGGGGCGCTCGACGCGGTAGGCGGTGAGTGCCTCCGACGCGGGCAGGCCGTAGCCCTCGACGGCCGCCGCCAGGGTGGCCTCGTCGATGAAATCCAGTGCGCCGGAGGCGACCAGAATGGCGCGGGCCTCATCGGCGGTGGTTCCGATCAATAGCTTGACCCCCGCGCTACTGCCCGCGGCGAGCGCTTCCAGGGTCGGTTGCGGCAGCACCGCGCCGTCCACGGTGGGTACGTACGGCTGTTGCGACAGCGCGAGCGCGCCCCACTTCGCCGGGTCGGGGGCGGTCTGGATTTCGGTGATGACCGTGCGGCAGGTCTCGGCGAGCAGTTGCGGGTCGACCGTCGCGAACGCCTCGCGCTCCGGCGCGATGCCGAGCAGACGGGCCAGTTCGCGTGTCACCGTCAGAGACTGTTCGGGCAGCAGGTAGTGGTGAGCGCCGCCGCTCTGCGAAATCGCCTGCTGGAACAGCCCTTCCGCGTCCGGCGCGGCCAGCAGGGTGTTCACGCTCCACGCGCCCGCGGACTGCCCGGCGATCGTCACGCGGCCAGGGTCGCCGCCGAAGGCGGCGATATTGTCGCGCACCCAGCGCAGGGCCGCGATCTGGTCCAGGATGCCGACATCGGCGATGTCGTCCCCGGTGTAGAGGAATCCCTCCGCCGCCAGCCGGTAGTTGATCACGACGGTGACGACGCCGTCGCGGGCGAAGGCCGAACCTTCGTATTCCGGAAGCGAATTCGAGCCATTGGTGAACGCGCCGCCGTGGATCCACACCAGGACCGGCAGGCCGTCCGCGTCAACCCTGGTGTGCACGTTCAGGTTCAGGCACTCCTCACCCGGGATGCGTACCTCGGGATAGAACGGCACGTATCCGGCCACATAGTCGGCCTTGGGCACGGTCGGCCCGTGCCGTCCGGCATCGCGGACACCGGTCCAGGGCGGCGCGGGGCGCGGTGGGCGCATGCGATTCTCGCCGAACGGCGGTGCGGCATAGGGGATGCCCAGGAAGGTGAGCAGGTCGCCGTGCTGGACGCCCCGCACGATTCCCTGCTGGACGGTCACCGTATCCGACACTGTGCTTCCCATTGCGGCCTCCTCGCCTGCGGGACACCCGAAACCGGTGGTGCAACATCTCCACATCGAATTTCAGGGATGAAACATCTTGATGAGATGTTTCAGAGGCTAGAGCCAATGAAACATTCTGGCAAGGTGTTACATGAAGAAGAGAGGTGAACGATATGCTGCATGCGTGGCTCCGACACCGCTGCAACGACAGCTAGCCGAGGACTCCGATCCGCGCCGCCCCACCGCGCTCGACGCCTTCGCCCTGGCCCGCGCCGATTTCCTGGCCGGGGACCGGATCGACCTCGGGTCGATCGCGCAGCGCCTCGGCGTCAGCCGCGTCACCCTCTACCGCTGGGTCGGCACCCGCGAGCAGCTGATCGTCGAAGTGGTCTGGTGGCTCACCGAACGCACCCTCGACGCCGGCTGGAAGGAACTCGAATCCCTGCCCGGCCCAAGGGTTCCCGCCCTCCTCGGCCACCTGCTGCACGCCATCTGGGACCAGCCCGGCTCGCGCCGCTCCATCGAACGCGACAACGCGATGTACATGACCCTGCTCACCGTCGCCTCCCACGGCTTCCAGCCCCGCATGCTCGCCTACGTCCGCGACAAACTCGCCGCCGACATCGACACCGCCCGCATCCACCCCACCCTCACCCTCGACGACCTCGCCTACACCGTCCTGCGCGTAGCCGAGTCCTTCCACTACATGCCCACCCTCACCGGCGAACCCGCCGACCCCGACCGCGCCGTCCGAGTCCTCAACGCCCTCCTGGGCAACCCCGCCTGACTGCGCCGAAACACAAAAAAGCCACAGATCAAATGATCTGTGGCTTTTGTTGTGGAGCTAAGGGGACTCGAACCCCTGACCCCCACACTGCCAGTGTGGTGCGCTACCAGCTGCGCCATAGCCCCGTATTTACTTCTGTGCCAGCTGGGCGTTGCCCCGCTTGCTTGAACGAAGTTACACGACACGCATCGAACAAACCAAATCGCCTGCGTAGAGGCTGGTGGCCGCGATCTTCTCGAGGTAGTCTCGAACGCATGTTCGATAGCCGAGAGGTGGAGGCGATGGGCGAAGAGGAGCTGATCGACGCGCTGCGGCGGGCACACGGGGCGGCGGCGTTCGCACAGGCGGCGGAGATCACGGCGGTGCGGGAGGTGTATCGCCGGCATCGGGCCGGGAACGCCGCGCCGGGGGCGGGCGGGGTGCGTGCCGGGGAGTTCGCCGCGGCGGAGGTCGCGGTGGCGGTGCACGTGTCCGAGGCGGTGGCGGCGGCGCTGATCGATATCGGGTTGGCGCTGGACTCGCTACCGCAGACCAAGCTGGCCTTCGCGGCCGGGCGGATCGATCTGTCGCGGGTGCAGGTGATCGCGGACAGTCTGCGCGGGCTCGCCCGTGAAGTGCGAGAAGTGCTGGAGCCCAAGCTGATCGACGCGGCCCTGCGCTCGGATCCGGCCCGATTACGGCAGACCGCGCAACGCTGGGTGGCCCGGCTCGATCCCGAGGGCGAAACCCGCCGCCGGACCGACCGCGAACAGGACCGCGACATTCGCATTCGCGCGGTATCGGACGGGATGGCGGTCTTCGACGGCCTGCTGCCCGCCGCGGGAGCGCAGGCTCTGGCCATGCGCCTGCGCGAAATGAGCCTCCAGGTCCCCAAAGCTGGGAACGACCACGATCCCTTCCCCTCGATGGGAAGCCCAGTGGC
>NZ_JBSGBY010000051.1:0-22612 GCF_053601505.1 Nocardia sp. NPDC004722 | reverse complement strand
GACCCCGACCACACCATGGCCCGGTTGCTGGAAACCGGATTGGTGTTCGGGATGCCCGCCGCGAAGTTGGCCCGGCTCACACAGACCGGCCGCGACTCCCGCAGCGTCGGCACCTGCCGGACCACCGAGTAGCGCCGCGCCGCGATCTCCCGCCACTGCGTGAACCGCTCGAACACCTCGGCCACCGCCTCGCACACGGCATCCCACGGATCCCCCTGCGCCGCATCCAGAAACGCCCGCGCCTGCGCCAGCTGCGACTCGTGATCGGCGAAGACCACATCCTCCTTGGACCGGAACTGCCGGAAGAAGGTGCGCCGCGAGATCCCCGCCGCCTCCGCGATCTCATCGACCGTCGTTGCCTCATAACCCTTTTCGGCGAACAGCCGTAGAGCCTGATCCACCACGGTCAGACGGCGTTCGGTCGAATCCACGTCGGCGCGCGGCCGCGCGGGCTGGTCACTGGGCATCCGCCAACGGTATCGCTACGCTCGGGCCACGATGAGCAGTGAGTACGAAGAAGTCCCCGGCACCGATGCCACCCCGAGCGGATTCCACTGGAGCCTCTGCTGGCCGCCCGCCGAACCCTCCGGCCCGGGCGGGGTGATCTTCGCGATCCTGTTCACCGCGGCTTTCGCGGGCATGACGCTGCTGTCCATTTCCGCGCACTCCGATGGCGGGCCCGCGGGGATGATCGTGCTCTTCGGGTCGTTCGCCGTCCTGATTCCGGGGGCCATGGCTCTCACTCGGATCTTCGGACTCGACGTGAGCAAGGTCGAGCACATCGTCGGCGGGGTGGCGGTGTTGCGCGTGCCGTGGCGGCAGTCGTCGCTGCTCGTGGCGGGACCGATGCTGTTGGGGAGCGGCATCGGGGTGCTGATGATCGGCCTCGAGGTGCACGCCCTGGTCTTCACCATTTTCGGCGGTGCGCTGGCCGCGTTCGCCGTGGCCGTCGGTCTGGGCAATCTCGCCAATCGCCGGCCGATCTTCCTCACCAACGAGCGTCTGGCATGCGGTGATTCGTGGTCTGTCGATTGGCAGGACATCAGGGTGCTGCGCGCGAAGACCACCGCGGGCCGATCCCCCAGGCCCTATGTCAGCTTCCGCCGCGCGGACCCGAGCACCTTCTCGGGTGCGAGCGACAAGCGCAGCACGATCATGCCCAATGTCTGGAGTCTCGACCCCAATGGCTTGATCTCGCTCATCGACTTCATGGTCGAGAACCCCACGGCCCGTGCGGAGGTCACCCCGGCGCAGTTCGAGGCGATGCTCGCCGGACCGCCTCGCCCCTCCGGCAAGTGGTGGGACTAGCCCATCAGCTTGTTGCGGAGAGCTTCGTCCTTCTCCAGCACCATCTGCTCCAGCCCCGCCTGGAAACGCTCCATGCGGGAACGCAATTCGGGGTCGGTGGAGGCGAGGATGCGGACGGCGAGCAGGCCCGCGTTGCGAGCGCCACCGATCGAGACGGTGGCCACCGGGACGCCGGCGGGCATCTGGACGATCGAGAGCAGCGAGTCCATGCCGTCGAGGTACTTCAGCGGGACGGGGACGCCGATGACCGGGAGCGGGGTGGCGGAGGCGACCATGCCGGGCAGGTGGGCCGCGCCGCCCGCGCCCGCGATGATCACCTTGATGCCGCGGGCGGCGGCGTTCTTCGCGTAGTCGAGCATGCGCTGCGGGGTGCGGTGCGCGGAGACCACGCCGACCTCGAAGCGAATGCCGAACTCGGCCAGGGCTTCCGCGGCCGCCTCCATGGTGGGCCAGTCGGAGTCCGAGCCCATGATGAGGCCGACCTGGGCAGTTTCAGTCATGGTGCGGATCCCATCCGTCGGTCCAAATGGCGTGCGACATCCAATGCGCCGCGCGCTCGGCCTTTTCGCGGGTCTCGGCGGCGTCGTCGCCGAGGATGTTGATGTGCCCGATCTTGCGGTCGGGGCGCTCACCCTTGCCGTACAGGTGCACCTTGGCCTCGGGGATGCGGGCCGAAAGGTGGTGCAGCCGTTCGTCCATGGACATCTCGGGGGCTTCGGGCGCACCCAGGATATTGGCCATCACGGTGACGGGGGCCAGCGGCTTGGTGCTGCCCAGCGGATAGTCGAGCACGGCCCGCAGATGCTGTTCGAACTGGCCGGTGCACGCGCCGTCCATGCCCCAGTGGCCGGAGTTGTGCGGGCGCATGGCGAGTTCGTTGACCAGCAGCTCGCCGGAGTGGGTCTCGAACAGCTCCACGGCCATCGCGCCGGTGACACCGAGTTCGGCGGCCAGCCGCAGCGCCAGCGCCTCGGCCTCGGTGGCCTTGTCGGCGCTGAGCTGCTGCGCGGGCGCGATGACGACCGCGCACTGGCCGTTGCGCTGCACGGTCTCGACCACCGGCCACGCCGCGGCCTGACCGAACGGGGACCGCGCCACCATGGCCGACAGCTCCCGCTTCAGGTCCACCTTGGTCTCGGCCATGAGCGAGACGCCGTGCGCCAGCTGGTCTTCGATGATCGTGGCGGCCTCGGCGGCATCGGCGGGCATCCAGACGCCGCGGCCGTCGTAGCCGCCGCGCACCGCCTTCAGCACGAACGGCCAGCCGTTCGCCTCGGCGAAGTCCACCGCGTCCGCGACCGAGGTGACCTCGGTGTAAGCCGGGATCGGCACGCCCAGCTCGGCGAGCTTGCGCCGCATCCGCAGCTTGTCCTGGGCGAAGATGAGCGCCCGCGGCGGCGGCTGCACGTTCACGCCCTCGGCGATCAGCGCCTCGAGGTGCGCGGTCGGCACATGCTCGTGATCGAAGGTCAGGGCGTGCGAACCCACCGCGGCCTTGCGCAGCGCGGCCAGATCGTCGTGACTGCCCAGCACCACCTCGGGCGTCACCTGGGCGGCGGGATCATCGGGGCGCTCGGCGAGCACCCGCAGCCGCTGGCCCAGCGCGATGGCCGCCTGATGGGTCATGCGCGCGAGCTGGCCACCGCCGATCATGGTGACGGTCGGCATCGCGGCGGAATCGAAGGAACGGGCGCTCACGCTGGACAATGTTGTCATGGCACCCGTCGGCCACCGACCGGCGGGTCGCATGACAGGTATCCACCGGGTCCGCAACCGCAATGAGCCCCCATTTGTACCGGGGGTACACGGTCCGGATCGGAGACGTAGACTCGGTCCGTGTCATTTGTCGACGAAGTGGTCAATCGCCTGCCCGCACCGGCGCGGGCCCTCGCGGACCGCCATTACGAACTGCTGAAGTTCGCGATTGTCGGTGCGACCACGTTCGTCATCGACCTGGGCATTTTCTACGTCCTCAAATGGACGATCATGGACACCAAGCCGACCGTGGCCCGCATCATGTCGGGCACCATCGCGGTTATCGTGTCCTACATCCTCAACCGGGAATGGACCTTCGACAAGCGCGGCGGTCGCGAGAAGCACCACGAAGCGCTGCTGTTCTTCCTGGTCAGCGGCATCGGTGTCGGCCTGGCCGCGCTGCCGCTGTGGGTGTCGAGCTACGTGTTCGACCTGCGCCAGCCCAATGTGAGTTTCACCGTCGAGAACATCGCCGACTTCGTCAGCGCCTTCATCATCGGCAATCTGCTGCAAATGGCATTCCGCTTCTACTCCATGAAGAAGTGGGTGTTCCCGGATGAAATGCAGGAACTGCAGGACGAATTCGAGGATCTCGTCACCGAGAACGAAGAGCAGCTCGGTCACAGCTGAGCGTGACCCGCAGGCGCACACCGCCTTCCGGGCTTTCCTCGATGGTCGCGGCACCACCGTGTAAGCGGGCCTGCTGGGCGACCAGTGCCAAACCCAGACCGCTGCCGGGGGTACTGCTGGCGCGGTAGAAGCGCTCGAAGACGCGCTCCCGCTCCGCCTCGTCGATCCCGATACCGTTGTCGTCGATGGTCAGCACGACCTGGTCTCCCGCACTCCGCGTGGCGATTTCGATCCGATCCGCCTGCCCGTGCCGCACCGCGTTGGTGATCGCGTTCTCCACCACCGACCGCAATCCCGCCGCCAGGCCGCGCACCCGCACCGGCTCGGCCTCCACCGCGATCATCGTCACACCCGGATGCGTCCGGCGGGCATCATCCACCACCTGATCGATGAGCTGCCCCAGATCCAGATCCTCCCAATCGGATTCGGTGGTCAGATCCCCGACCGCCAGCCGTTCCAGCGCGTACAGCGTGGTCTCCAGCGCACTCTGGGTGGTGAGGATCTCATCGACGATCTCGGCACGCTCGACCTCGGACAGCGGCATCGACCGCAGCACCTGAAGGTCAGTGCGCATGGCGGTCAATGGAGTTCGCATCTCGTGGGCGGCCGTGGCGGCGAAATCCCGTGCCGTGACCAGGGCTTCGTCGGTATGCCTTCGCTCGGTGGCGATCCGGCCGAGCATGGTGTTCATGGCCTCGGCCAAATCGGTCGTCTCGCTGGCCACCGGGTGCCGCGGCGTCTCCAACTCGAGGCTCTCCCCCAGTCCGGCGGTCGCCGCGGTCAGCCGCCGCAACGGCACCACCGCGCGGTGTGCGAAGAACCAGCCCAGCACCGCCGCCAGCGCCACCGCCGCCAGCCCGATCAGCAGGATTCGAAGCCGCTGCCGCGTAGCCGAATCCGAGACCACCTCGCCGGGCACGGACACCGCGACCGGGTCACCGTTCAACACCACTGTGCGCGTATAACCGAGCTCCGCGCCGTCCGGGTCCAGCTGCCGGATGATCACCCCCGGGGACGGGGCCACCGGCGATTGCGCCGGGTCCGCCGGGGCGATCGCCACCGGCGAGGGCAGGGCCGGTACCGCCGGATGCGCGCCGCCGGGGACGGGCTGCGCGGGTGAGGTCGGAGCGGGTGTGGCCGGGGTGAGCGCGATCGCACTGATCACCCGTCCCGCCTGGCTCGCCGCATCGTTCGACGCGGTGGCGAACAACGCCACCGACATGGCCGAAACCACGACCGCCGCCGTCGCCGCGCTGGCCAACGCGACCCGTGCGCGCAGGGATATCGGCCGTCGCGGCAGGAATTTCACGGCTCGATCCGGAGCACGAAGCCGACACCACGGACGGTGTGGATGAGGCGCGGGGTGCCGGTGTCCTCGAGTTTGCGGCGCAGATAGGAGACGAACACGTCGACCACCTTGGTTTGGGTTTCGAAGTCGTAGCCCCAGACCCGGTCGAGCAGTTGGGCTCTGGAGAAGACCTGGCCGGGCGCGGAGGCCAGCGCGGCGAGCAGGTCGAATTCGCGTTTGGTGAGGTCGAGGGGGATGCCGTCGAGGGAAGCGCGGCGTGCGCCGGGCCGGACCAGCAGCGGGCCCACGGTGATGCGGTCGTCGTCGACGTGAGCGGGTGCGGGGGCGCGGCGCAGCATGGCGCGCAGCCGGGCCACCAGCTCACCCAGGTCGAAGGGTTTGGTCAGGTAGTCGTCGGCCCCGGCCTCGAGGGCGTCGATGCGGTCGGTGACCTCCGCGCGGGCGCTCAGCACGCAGATCGGGATGTCGTTGCCCAGCGAGCGCAGGGCCGTGACCACCTGCACGCCGTCCAGATTCGGCATGTTGAGGTCCAGCACCATGGCCTGCGGGGCGTCGGTGCCGATATGGCGGAGCGCGGCGGCCCCGTCCGCCGCGGTCTCGACCTCGAAACCGGACATCCGAAGCCCCCGCGCGACCGACGTCAGCACCCTGACGTCGTCGTCCACCACCAGAATCCTGGGAGCCGTCACAGGCTCAGACGATACTGACGCGACCTGAGGACGATCCTCAGCGAGTCGGGGCCACGATGATGGTGTGCGACGGGTCGCCGTAGCCGCCGCGATCGTCCTGAATGATGACGTGCTGGCCGGGCTGTGCGGGTTGGGCGGGCTGCAACGGGATCGCGGGGATCGCATTGCCGGGCAGGCCGGGTTGTGCGGGCACCACGGTCACGTTGCCCTGATCGTCACGGGTCACCAGCACGCCCGGGTCCGGGGCCACCGCCGGGCCCGAGCTGCCGGTATTCGCCAGGGACGCAATCGAATCCGGGGTCGCGGCATTGGCGGTGGCCGGGATGATCAGCACACTCAGCGCGGCGGTTCCCAGGAGACCGGCGGCGACGGTACGGCGGACGGTGGACTTCTGCATGACATCTCCTACACATCGGTTTCGGTTGACGAGACCCGAAGGTAGAAAGCGACTTATCAGCGCCCACTAACGAACAGTTAGAGAATTGATAGAAGTGGGGGCAAGGCCCCCACACCCCCAAGACAGGGTTGCGGGGGCCTTGCCCCCGGACCCCCATTCGATCAGCGCGGCTCGGTGCCGACGGCGATCGGGCGGGACGCGACGCCGGAGGAGCCCAGGAAGACGGCGAACAGGGCGGGGCGGCGGCGCTGGAGTTCAAGGCGGCCGCCGTCCGCTTCGATCAACGCGCGGGCCAGCGCCAGACCGACGCCGGTGGATCCGGCCGCGGAGAAGCCGCGGTCGAAGATGTGCGGCGCCAACTCATCTCGGACGCCGTCGCCCTCGTCGGCGACCTCGACCACCACCAGTGGCTCGCGGTCGTCCATGCGGCCCGCGACCGTGCGCACCGATACCGTGCAGGTGCCCGCGCCGTGCATGAGCGCGTTGTCGACCAGCACCGCCAGCGCCTCGCGCAGACGCGAACCCGTCACGGGCGCTTTGAGTGTCGGGTCGCCGAGCAGCACCAGTTTGCGGCCCGCCTCGGCGAAGGGATGCCGCCATTCCGCGACGACACTGCGCAATTCGGCGACCACCGGGACCGGATCTCGCTCGGCCGCGCCCTCGTCGCGGGAGGCGCGCACCAGTTCGTCGATGGCGTCGGTGAGCCGATCTACCTGTGCCATGGCCTCTTCCGCCTCGTGCACCACCTCCGGATCGGAGTGCGTGGACAACTCGTCCAGGCGCAGGCGCACCGCCGTCAAACGGCTGCGCAGCTGGTGGGAGACATCGGCGACCAGCGCGTGCTCGCGCTGTAGTCGGCCCGCGATTTCCACTGTGGCCGAATCCAACACGTCCGAGACGCGGTCCAGTTCGGTGATGCCGTGGCGGCGCGGATCGGCCCGGAAGTCGCCCATGGCCAGCCGGGCCGCGCGGGCGGCCACATCCCGCAGCGGATCGGCCACCCGCCGCGCGGTCACCACCGCCACCGCGATGCCCGCGCCCAGCGAGATCAGCACCAGGCCCAGCACCGCGCCCAGCGCCTGCTGTTGCATGGAATGCATTGGCGCGGAGGGCACTTCCAGCCGCAGCGAACCGTCGGTGCCCATCGACCACGACTCCGAGAGCGGATCGGCGACGCTGTCCGCGCCCATGTCGATGCGCTTGTTCTGCTCGGTCGGCGTCGGATAGATGATGGTCAGCTTGCCGTTGGCCGGGATCAGCAGGCGCACCGCCTTGAGATCCAGGTCGCCGTGCACCACGCCGTCGCGCTCCTGCCGGGTCACCTCCTCGGAGATGCCGTTGAGCCGGTTGCGCAGTTCGTTGCGATTGATGTCCTCGACCCACTGCCAGGCCGTGAAGGCCAGCGGCACACCGAGAATCAGGGTGGTGAGGGTCAACGCGGCCACCATGGACAGCAGGATCCTGCGTCTCATCGTCGAGATGCCTCGCTTCGCCGAGCCTTCGGGGTCGGGGGTTTGACGCGCACGGAAGAGCACAACTGATCGGTTCAAGCGCTGAGCTAGTCGGTATTGAAGCGGAAGCCTACGCCGCGGACCGTCACGATGCGGCGCTCCGCCACCGGGCCCTCGTCACCGATCTTGCGGCGCAGCCACGACATGTGCATGTCCAGCGTCTTGGAGCCGCGCAGGTCGGCGTCACCCCACACCTCGCGTAGGATGGTCTCGCGCGAGACCACCTGCCCGGCCCGGTCGATGAGCACCTTGAGCAGTTCGTACTCCTTGTTGGCCAGGTTGACCTCGACGCCGTTCACCAGCACCCGGCGCGCGGCGGGCTCCAGCCGGATGCCGCCCACCTCGACCGCCTCGTCGCCGATTCCGCTGCGGCGCAACAGCGCCCGCACCCGGGCCAGCAGTTCGGCGAGCCGGAAGGGCTTGCCCACATAGTCGTCGGCGCCGGCGTCCAGGCCGACCACGAAATCCACCTCGTCGGTGCGCGCGGTCAGCATGAGCACGGCCAGATCCGCGCCGCGGGCCCGCACCTGGCGGCACACCTCCAGGCCGTCCATGCCGGGCAGCCCGAGATCCAGGATGAGTAGATCGTGACCACCCTCCAGGGCCCGTTCGAGCACGGCCGGGCCGTAGCTCTCCACGGTCACCGAATAGCCCTCACGGCCCAGGGCGCGCGACAACGGCGCGGCAATGGCCTCGTCGTCTTCGGCCAGCAGTACTGCGGTCACGGAACAAGACTACGGGTATGCCCCGGCGGAACCGTAGAAGCCGCCGCCGTTCGGATTGTTCTGCACCACATCGAAGACCTGGTGATACAGCAATGCGTGCACGGCCTGCACGTGCGGGATGTCGTCGTACTCCAGCGGATCCTCCGACGACGACCCGATGATGAGCGTTCCGGTGCCCAGCATTCGGTCGAAAAGGCCATAGCGGAACTGCACATTCGAGATCCGGTTCATCGGGATATCGATGCCGGTGTGGGTGAGCACGCCGTGCCGGATCAGCACGCGGCGATCGGTCACGATGAAATGCGTCGACTTCCAGCGGATCAGTGGAGCGAGACTGCGCCACAGCACGATAACCGCCCACACCGCGAGAATGCCCAGGAGCAAACCGGTCTGGAGGGTGCCCTCGGTATTGCGCGCGCTCACGCCCGCACCGAATCCGGCCAATGCGGTGATCAGGATGAAAGTCACAGCGGGCCAGAACAACATCTTCCAATGCGGATGACGATGCAGCAGCAGCACCTCATCAGGCGCCAGTGCTTCCTCCGGATAACCCATACCGCAAACCCTATCGCGCGTATGTGTCGGAACGCCTCACACGCGACTGCGGCAAGGGGCACAATCGTGCGGTTGCCGATCGCGTATCGGCGGTCGCGAGCCGACCTACTTCGAGTTGTACCAAGCCAAGACGCAGGACCATTCAGGCTCTACCCGTGTGCAGGACACAGGAGGCGTGTGTGACCCGAGAGTTGACGCAGTATCAGATTCTCCGCGAGCTCGAACCGGTGGCCGAGGCCAACCTCAACCGGCATCTGTCGATGGCCAAGGAATGGCACCCGCACGATTACGTGCCGTGGGACCAGGGCCGGAACTTCGCGGCGATGGGCGGCGAGGACTGGGACCCCTCGCAGTCGAAGCTCAGTGAGGTCGCCAAGATCGCGATGGTCACCAATCTGCTCACCGAGGACAATCTGCCCTCCTATCACCGGGAGATCGCCGAGAACTTCTCCCAGGACGGCGCGTGGGGCACCTGGGTGGGCCGCTGGACGGCCGAGGAGAACCGGCACGGCATCGTGATTCGCGATTATCTGGTGGTGACGCGGGGTGTGGATCCGGTCGCGCTGGAACAGGCGCGCATGATTCACATGACCAATGGCGTGCAGTCCCCGGCCGATTGGGGCGGCTTTCTGGAAAATGTCGCCTATGTGACGTTCCAGGAATTGGCGACCCGGGTCTCGCACCGCAATACCGGCCGGGTCTGCGACGACCCCATCGCCGACCGCATGTTGCAACGCATCGCCGCCGACGAGAACCTGCACATGATCTTCTATCGCACCCTCTGCGGCGCGGGCCTGGACCTGGCGCCCGACCAGGCCATCGAGGCGATCACCAAGGTGCTCACCCATTTCGTCATGCCCGGCCACGGCATGCCCAACTTCCGGCGCAACGGCGTCATGATGGCCAAGCACGGCATCTACGACCTGCGCCAACATATGGAAGAAGTCGTCGCACCGGTGCTGAAGAATTGGAATATCTTCGAGCGCAACGACTTCGGGCCACGCGGCGAGAAAGCCCGCGAGGAATTGGCCCGGTACATGGACCGGCTCGCCGAGGACGTGGCCAAGTTCGAAGAACAGCGCGATCGCATGCTCGCCCGCGAAGCCGCCCGCCAGGTCGCCCGGGGCGAATTGCAAACGGTCTGAAACAGCAGGTGAGTTGTGTACGTCTGAAATAAATTCGGTTCGCTATCGTGTCCCCCAGAACGACGAGAGGAAATCCGTTGGGGGATGGCTATCTGGGCCGATACCGCCTCGACGAACTGCTAGGCAGCGGCGGCTCGTCGGAGGTGTGGCGGGCGCACGACACCGTGGCCGACCGGACCGTCGCGCTCAAGGTGCTCGCGCCCGTGCTCACCACCGACCCCGAATACCGGCGGCGCTTCGAACGGGAGGCCCGGGCCGCCGCCCTGCTGCACGGGCCGCACATCATGGCGGTACACGCCCACGGCGAACTCGAGGGGCGGCTGTTCATCGATTCGGAATTCGTCGACGGCCTCGATGTCGAGGCCATGCTCGAATGGGAAGGTCCGATGGCCCCCGCCGCGGCCGTCGACCTCATCACCCAGATCGCCGGTGCGCTCGACGAGGCCCACGCCGCCGGGCTCATCCACCGGGACGTCAAGCCGCAGAACATCATCGTCGCCCCCGACGATGTCGCCTACCTCATCGACTTCGGCACCGCCCAGCAGGACGGCCAGCGCGCCATCACGCAGACCGGCATGCTCGTCGGCACGCCCGCCTACATGGCTCCCGAACGCTTCGAGGGCACCGCGACACCCCGCTCCGATATCTACGCGCTGGCCTGCGTGCTGTTCGAATGCCTCACCGGTAGTAGGCCGTTCCCGATGCGCAACCCGGCCCAGCTCATGCGCGCCCACCTCGACCGCACGGCCCCGGCCCCGTCCACCCTGATCCCCACCATCCCCGCGGCCCTGGATCGGGTCATCGCCCGCGGCCTGGCCAAGAATCCGGCCGAACGCCACTCCAGCGCAGGCGAATTCGCGGCCGACGCCCGGGCCGCCCTGACGGAGCCCGGCACCGGCGAGAATCCGGGTACGCCCGAAAGCCTCGGCACGACAACGCTTCCCGACGGCGGCACCACGGTCGTCATCCCCGCCCCGAACCGCCACCGGCCCAGCCCTTCGGTTTCCGCGCCGGATGCGCGCACGGTCGCCATGGCCGCGATCACCGGTCGCGACGATGTGCCGACCGGCAAGCCGTGGACCCGCCGAGGCGTGCTCACCACGGCGAGCCTCGCGGTCGCGGCGGTCGCGGTCGCGATGCTGGCGGCCTGGCTCACCGGATATGCCGCCGAACCCTCCGCCGGGCATGCGGACAGACCGGTCGCTCCGAGTGCGACGATGGCTGTCCCCGCGTCGATTCCGCCGACCGGTCAGCCCCCGACCGAGCCCACCGCCGTCGACGCTCCGACCACAGCGGACGCGCCCGTCATCACCGACGCGCCCTCGTGGACCGAACCCGCGCAGCCCGCCGGGCCACCGCGGCCGGGCCCGGGCAAGCACCCCAAGAACCCCGGCGGCCCGAACGACGAACGCCACGGCGAGCGTCCGGGGCGGGCCCGGGGGAACAACTGATCGGCCGTCAGTACTCGGCGCGCAGGTGGGTGACGTCACCCGCGGAGACGGCGCGATCACCGATGAGCAGCCGACCGTGGTCGTCGACACCGGTGGCGACGCCGGTGATCACCTCGCCGCCGGGCAACTCGGCCCGGACCTCACTGCCGATGGTGGAACAACGCTCCCGGTAGGCGGCCGAAAGCTCGGTGATATCCCAGTTCGCGGCCTCCCAGGCGATGAAACGGCGGGCGAACTGCCGCAGCATCGCGGTCGCCACGGCCGTGCGATCCGGATCCTCGACACCCGCCAGCACCAGCGACGTGGCATGCGGCACCGGCAGTTCCGCCTCGGTGAGGCTCACGTTCAACCCGACACCCACCACCACCGCGGGATCGACTCCGACGGACGCGATCTCGGCGAGGATGCCCGCCAGCTTGCGCCCGTCGACCAGAACATCATTGGGCCACTTGAGGATCGCCTTCACCCCCGTGACGGCCCGCACCGCGTCCACCACCGCGACACCGGTCAGCAGCGGCAGCCAGCCCAGCACCGCCGGATCGATCCCGCGCACCCGCACCAGCAGCGACATGGCGATCTGCGCCCGCGGCGGGGAGACCCAGCGCCGGTCGTGCCGCCCGCGCCCGCGCTCCTGCGACTCCGCGATCAGCGCCAGTCGATCGGCACTCGAATCCGCGGCCCGGGCAACCAGATCCGCGTTGGTGGACCCGGTCGACTCCACCACCTCGACGGCCGAGAAGAACCCCAGCTCCCCGTCCACACTGCGGGCCAGCAAGTCAGCATCCAGCGGCGACCTCTCCATGACAGGCACGCTACTACCCACCGACCACGCGAAAGGGGCGGGTCCCGTAGGACCCGCCCCGGTGCGCGGGCCGCGTCCCCCGACGCGGCCCGCCGTTCAGCAGCCCGCGCCGGCGAGAGCCATGCCCGCGAGGGGCATTCGCGCATACGCGGGAACGGAAATACCCGCCATCGCCCCGTCGAGTTCGGCGAGACCGCCGCCGTCACGCGGGGTGCGCCCGCCATCGGTGCCGGACGCGTCGTTGTCGTCCCCGGTCTCGCGGAAATCGGGATCGGTCACTGTCGGCTCCGGATCGCGGAATCGCCAGTCGGTGAACGACGCCGCTGTCGCCCGATCGGATACGTGTCTACTCCAGCTGAACATGACGGCCTCCCCTGGTCGTCGATTTCTGATGCGACTCCAGGGTCTCTCACGACTGGGGGCAGGCACGACCCATTTTCGTCACACGAAACGCATGACAACTGGTAGAGGGCATCTTTCGAGGGATGCGGCATAATCCGGACCGGACGGGAAGACGCGGTCCGCGGCCGAATTCAGGCGTCGATCGGTTCCAAGCCGAGGGCTCCCGCGGTGAAACGGCGCACCGTCACCAGACTCTCGTCGAGGGCCTCGGCGTAGCCGTCGCGCGCCCAGCCGGTGACGGTCGCGGTGCCGTCGGTGTGGGGCCGGACGCCGATCTCGGCGACCATCTCCGCGGTGGTGGGGACGCACACCGCCCACGAGAAATGGCTCTCCTGCGCCCATTCGGCGGTGCGCCGGGCCACGTAGTCGGGATCGGTGATGCCGCCGTCGGCGAGGGCCGGGCGATCGTCGATGCGCTCGTCGGCGCGCAGCGCACGCAGATACCAACTGCCCGCATTGATCTCGATGGGTTCCATCAGTCCTCCGATCCCCGCTCCAGGCGGCGCTGCCGCTTGCCGTCGCGCCGGTCACCCCGAGCGCGCCGCCGCGAATTGTCGCGGCTGCCGAACAGTGCCGCGCCGGCCAGCGGAATCAACAGGAACACCCACCACTGGTGGGTCACGATCGCGATGATCACGCACAGAATGCTGACCACCGGCATCACCCGCTCCGGCCACTGCGAACCGAAACCCGAACGACGCGGCGCGGCAACGGCGTTGCCCGCCACCGGTTCCGGCAGATCACCGAACACCGGCTCCAGATCCCCGCGGGTCAGCGCGGCCGCGATCTTCCCGCTGCGCTCGTCGAACTCGGCCACGGTCAACCGCCCGGCCGCGAAATGATCCGATAGCCGCTTCATCGCATCCTCACGCTCGGCGGTACCGATACGAATCTCGGGAGGTTCAGCCATGACTCGACCTTATCGCGCCAGGTCGGACCCCGCGCCGCCACCGATGCGACGGCCCGCTCGGGCTACGCCCGAGAAGGGGAGAGTAGGGGGCTGCGCCCCCAAACCCCCCACCTGAAACACGCGTGGCCGCTCACCCGAGGTGAGCGGCCACGCGGATTAGCTTGTGCTGCTTACTTGATCTCGGCCAGGACGGTGCCCTGGGTGATGGCCGCACCGGCCTCCACCGAGAGACCCGTGATCACACCGGCCTTGTGGGCGGTGACCGGGTTCTCCATCTTCATGGCCTCGAGCACCACGACCAGGTCGCCCGCCTCGACGGTCTGGCCCTCTTCGACGGCCACCTTCACGACGGTGCCCTGCATCGGGGCGGTCACGGCGTCACCGGAGGCGGCACCGGCGCCCGCGCCGCCACGCTTGCGCGGCTTCGGCTTCTTGCGGACGACACCGTTGCCCGCGGGGGCAGCGCCCGAACCCACCGAGAACTGGCCCGGCAGCGACACTTCCAGGCGACGGCCGCCGACCTCGACGACCACCTTCTGACGCGGGGCCTCGTCCTCGTCCTCGATCGGCACCGCACCCTGGTACGGCTCGATGGTGTTGTCCCACTCGTTCTCGATCCACTTGGTGTAGACGTCGAACTTGGTGCCGTCACCGATGAACGCCGGGTTCTCGACGATGTGGCGGTGGAACGGGATGACGGTGGCCAGGCCCTCGATCTCGTACTCGGCCAGCGCGCGAGCGGCACGCTGCAGCGCCTGCTCGCGGGTCTCACCGGTGACGATCAGCTTGGCCAGCATGGAGTCGAACTGACCGCCGATGACCGAACCCGCGACCACACCGGAGTCCACGCGCACGCCGGGGCCCGCAGGCTCCTTGTACACGACGACCGGGCCGGGAGCCGGGAGGAAGCCGCGGCCGGCATCCTCACCGTTGATGCGGAACTCGAAGGAGTGCCCGCGCGGCGTCGGGTCCTCGGTGATCGAGAGCTCGTGGCCCTCGGCGATGCGGAACTGCTGGCGCACCAGGTCGATTCCGGCGGTCTCCTCGGTGACCGGGTGCTCGACCTGCAGACGGGTGTTCACCTCGAGGAACGAGACGGTCTCACCCTGCACCAGGTACTCCACGGTACCCGCGCCGTAGTAGCCCGCCTCACGGCAGATGGCCTTGGCCGACGCGTGGATCTTGCCGCGCACCTCGTCCGACAGGAACGGCGCGGGAGCCTCCTCGACCAGCTTCTGGAAGCGACGCTGCAGCGAGCAGTCACGGGTGCCCGCGACCACGACATTGCCGTGCTTGTCGGCGATGACCTGCGCCTCGACGTGGCGGGCCTTGTCCAGGTACTGCTCCACGAAGCACTCACCACGACCGAAGGCGGCGATCGCCTCACGGGTCGCGGACTCGAACAGCTCCGGGATCTCCTCGATGGTGTGCGCGACCTTCATGCCGCGACCGCCACCACCGAAGGCGGCCTTGATGGCCACCGGAACGCCGTACTCCTTGGCGAACGCGACGACCTCGTCGGCGTTCTTGACCGGGTCCTTGGTGCCCGCGGCCATGGGCGCCTGCGCGCGCTCGGCGATGTGGCGGGCGGTGACCTTGTCACCCAGGTCCCGGATCGACTGCGGCGACGGCCCGATCCAGATCAGGTTCGCGTCGATCACGGCCTGCGCGAAATCGGCGTTCTCCGAGAGGAAGCCGTAGCCGGGGTGGATCGCGTCCGCGCCGGCCTTGGCGGCGGCGTCGAGGATCTTGTCGAAGACCAGGTACGACTCGGCCGAAGTCTGGCCACCCAGCGCGAACGCCTCATCGGCGAGCTTCACGAACGGCGCATCGGCGTCCGGCTCGGCGTACACGGCGACGCTGGCGATCCCGGCGTCCTTGGCAGCCCGGATCACGCGCACGGCGATCTCGCCTCGATTGGCTACGAGGACCTTCGTGATCTGCGCGTTGGCATGGTTGGGCACTGAGCCTCCTGTGCTCTGGATACTTTCGTCAGTCGGGATTGTAGGCATCGTGCCAACAATCACCACAAGGGGATAGGGCTACTGAACAGTAGGCCCGAAGAGTGAGCAATGCGACTCTCGAATCCACTTTTCTAGAACCTGTTCTACCAGATTCCCGTCGAACCCTTCCCCGATGAATCACTGGGAGGGGCCTCGAGCGTTACGAGCTTGCCACGTTCACCGGAACCGCGCCGGGTTCTTGCCCGATCACGATAGGCGCGCCGACCGCGTTCGCCCATTCGGTCCACGAACCGTCATAGTTGCGGACCCCGTGCACGCCCAGCAGATAGGTCAGCACGAACCAGGTGAGGGCCGAGCGTTCGCCGATGCGGGAGTAGACCAGCGGCGCGAGAGCGTCCACCACGCCGCCGTAGATGACGTCGAGCTCGGCGCGCGGACGGAAGCGCGCGTCCGCCCCGACCGAGGAGGTCCACGGGATATTGACCGCGGTGGGAATGTGCCCGGCGCGCAACGCCTGCTCCTCCGGGCGGTCCAGCACCACCAATTCGCCGGTGTACTCGTCGAACACGCGCGAGTCGATGAGCGCGCCGCCCAGGTGCAGCACCACGTCCTGCCGGAACGCGCGGGAGGTCTTGTCGTCGCGGTCGAT
Organism: Nocardia sp. NPDC004722; assembly: GCF_053601505.1. Classification (NCBI taxonomy): domain Bacteria; kingdom Bacillati; phylum Actinomycetota; class Actinomycetes; order Mycobacteriales; family Nocardiaceae; genus Nocardia; species Nocardia sp. NPDC004722. The sequence goes on along the minus strand of NZ_JBSGBY010000051.1, from coordinate 6,410 downwards.
GACCGGGTACTCGCCGAGCCCGGCCGAGGGCACCTCGAAGGTGGTGTCGCGGGCCTCGGAGATCCAGGCGTCGCGGCCGCCGTCCAGCAGGCGCACGTCCTCATGTCCGAAGAGGGAGAACACCCACAGGGTGGCGGCCGCGGTGCCGTTGGACTTGTCGCCGTAGATGACGACGGTGTCGTCGCGCTCGATGCCCTTGAGCCGCATAAGGTTGGCGAAGGCCGCGCCGTCGATGACATCGCGGGTACGAGGATCGATCAGTTCCGAACGCCAGTCGATCTTGATGGCACCCGGGACATGTCCGATGTCGTATAGCAATATGTCCTCGTTGGACTCGATGATCTTGAGTCCCGGCGTGCCGATGTTTGCCGACAGCCACTCTGTGGTTACTAGTCGGTGAGGATGTGCGTAGGAGCCGAATGAGTGATGCGGATCCGGAGCGACGGGCACGTTGTGGTCCTTCACGCGTGGTGGGTTAGGTATTGGCGGTTCGAATCTCAACACCGATCGTAGGCAAGGTGTGGTTGCGAAACTCGTTTCAGATCACGAATCGGATGATTGGGCGAATTAAGCGCAGCTTCATCCGATAAAGTCTCTCGAGAGGAGGGGTGAGCTATGTCCGATTCTTGGCCGCGACGGCGACTGCTTGCGATCCTACGTGGCGCCAGCGAGCCTCTCGATGCCCAGGAACTGGCGCGCGTCACCGGACAACATGTGACAACGGTTCGTTTCCATTTGGATGTCCTCACCCGGGAATCGCTGGTCCGCCAATTCCAGCAGCCGCCACGCGGTCGCGGCCGCCCCCGTATCGGCTATACCGCCGTGCAGCGATCGGTCGGTTATCAGGAATTGGCGCAGGTGCTCGCCGACCAGCTGGGCAGCGATCCGCGCCGCCGCTCCGACGCCGCCATCTCGGCCGGGCGCGCCTGGGGCTCGAAACTCGAAGCGGTGGACCAGCCCATCGAATCGCTCGAGGACGCCAAGGACCTCACCGTCACGCTGATGTCGGAACTCGGCTTCGCCCCCGAACGCGACCACGCCAGCGAGACCGAAGAGTCGGCCCTGATCCGCATGACCGCCTGCCCGCTGCGCGAATTGGCCCGCACCCACTCCGAGGTGGTGTGCGGCGTGCATCTGGGTCTCATGCGAGAGGTGCTGGACCGCAACGGCGGTCGCGAGGCCGTTAACGTCCGCCTGCACCCGTTCGTGGAACCCGAACTGTGCGTGGCGCGATTGGAACTGCTGCACGGACGGCCCGGCGAGGCCGCGCGCGAAGAGGAGCAGCCCGCCGACACCGGCGAGCCCCGATTAGCGCCGTCCCCCGGCCGTGTCGCACCGCAGTTGCGCACCACGACCGAACCGCAGTTGCGCGCGACCACCGAACCGCAGTTACGCGCGGTCCCCGACCCACAGCTGCGCAACGCCGACGCCCACCTCGGCAAGCAGTCGACGAACCAGCGGTAGCCCGATCCCGATCACGCTCGACGGATCACCGTCGATGCGATCCACGAACCAGCCGCCCAGACCGTCCAGGGTGAAGGACCCGGCCACCTGCAAAGGCTCCCCCGTCGCGATATAGGCGTCGAGTTCGTCCGGTTCGGGCTTGGCGAAATGCACTGTGGTGGAACTGCAGTCGGTGGCCTCGGCGGTGATCTCGCCGCCGCGCAGCCGCAGCACGCTGTGCCCGGTGAGCAGATCCGCGCTGCGCCCGGCCATCTCGGCCCAGCGGGCGCGCGCCACGTCCGGGGTCAGCGGCTTGCCCTGCAGCACGCCGTCCACGAGCAGCATCGAATCGCAGCCGACCACAACGGAATCGGCGAAGGCCGGATCGGCAGCCAGGTGCCCGGCGACTTCCCGGGCCTTGGCGCGCGCCAGCTCGATGACCACCCGGTCCGGTGGGGTGCCCGGCGGCAGGGCCGCGGCGACCGCGTCCTCGTCGACATGGGACACCCGCACGACCGGCTCGACGCCTGCGTTGCGCAGGACGCCGAGCCGGGCGGGAGATTGTGAAGCCAGTACGAAGACTGTCACAGGCCGTCAGTCGCGCAGGTGCGAGAGCGCCGGGAACGCGTAGGGAGAGAAGGGCGAAGAGCCGCGGTGCGACAGGGTCGGGCGACCCCAGTTGTCGGCCGGGCCGTTATCGGCCGCTGCGGCAGCGCCGTTGGCCGACGCGGCGGCGAACACGGCGATCAGGGCGGCGAGTTCGAGATCGGTCGGGTTGCCCTTCAGCACCCGGACGACCGGCTCGGCACTCGACGGTTCGACCTCGGCGACGGCTTTCTCGACGGCGTCCGCCAGTTCATCGACACCGGCTAGATCCAGTTCGGCGGCGCGCAGTACTTCTTCATCGGCCATGGTCGTCACAGCGCCAGTCCTCCTGTCCGTGTGCCGCAGGGTGTGCGGCTCGCTTGTGGCCCGAGTGTGTTTCGGTGGACCGCAAACGGTATTCGATACAACCCTCGTGAAGGAGGGTCATTCCAAAACATCATTGCTCGGATGAGGCGATCGTGCGCGGTACGAGTCATCGTCCTGATGCCCAGTGTGCGCCCCATACCGCGCATATCGCATCTTCAGAGCGGAATGTTGCCGTGCTTCTTCGGCGGCAGCGAAACCATCTTGCGTTCCAGCAGCCGCAGCGCCGAGACGATCTGACCGCGGGTGTGCGACGGCGGGATGACCGCGTCCACGTACCCGCGCTCGGCCGCCACGTACGGGTTGACGAGGGTGTCCTCGTACTCGTTCTGCAGCTCGAGGCGCAGGGCATCGACATCGTTGCCCTCGGCCGCGGCGGTCTGCAGCTGCTTGCGGTAGACGAAACCGACCGCCCCGGACGCACCCATGACCGCGATCTGAGCGGTCGGCCACGCCAGGTTCACATCCGCGCCCATGTGCTTGGAACCCATGACGTCGTACGCGCCGCCGTAGGCCTTGCGGGTGATGATTGTGATCTTGCCCACAGTGGCCTCACCGTAGGCGTAGAGCAGCTTCGCGCCGCGGCGAATGATGCCGTTGTACTCCTGGCCGGTACCGGGCAGGAAGCCCGGAACATCCACCAGGGTGATGATCGGGACGTTGAAGGCGTCGCAGGTGCGCACGAAACGCGCGGCCTTCTCGGAGGCGTCGATGTCCAGGCAGCCCGCGAACTGCGAGGGCTGGTTGGCCACGAAACCCACACTGCGACCGTCGATCCGGGCGAAGCCGACGATCACGTTCATCGCGCGCTCGGCCTGGACCTCGAGGAACTCCTCGTCGTCCACCAGGCGCTTGATGACCTCGTGCATGTCGTAGGGCTGGTTCGGGGAGTCCGGGACGATGGTGTCCAGCTCGAGGTCGGCCTCGGTGAGGTTCTCCTCGATGGCGCCCGCGGCGGCGGTGGCCGGGAAGCGCGGGGCCTCGGCGCGGTTGTTGCTGGGCAGGTAGCTCAGCAGATCGCGCACGTAGTCGAGGGCGTCCTGCTCGCCGGAGGCGACGTAGTGGGCGACACCGGACTTCACCATGTGGGTGTGGGCGCCGCCCAGCTCCTCCATGGTGACCTCTTCACCGGTGACGGTCTTGATCACGTCCGGACCGGTGACGAACATCTGCGAGGTCTGGTCGACCATGACCACGAAGTCGGTCAGCGCGGGCGAGTAGACGTGACCACCCGCGGCCGGGCCCATGATCAGCGAGATCTGCGGGATCACGCCGGAAGCCTGGATGTTGCGGTGGAAGATCTCGCCGTAGAGGCCCAGGGAGACAACGCCTTCCTGGATGCGCGCGCCCGCGCCCTCGTTGATGCCGACCAGCGGGCGACCGGTCTTGAGCGCCAGGTCCATGACCTTGACGATCTTCTCGCCGTACACCTCGCCGAGCGAGCCACCGAAGACGGTGACGTCCTGGGAGAAGATGCAGACGTCGCGGCCGTCGATGGTGCCGTAGCCGGTGACCACGCCGTCGCCCAGCGGACGCTGGTTCTCCAGGCCGAAGTTCACGCTGCGGTGCCGGGCCAGGGCGTCGAGCTCGACGAAGGAACCCTCGTCCAGCAGGGCGAGGATGCGCTCACGCGCGGTCATCTTGCCCTTGGCGTGGACCTTGTCGACCGCGGCCTCACCCATCGGGTGCTTGGCCTCTTCCAGCCGATTGCGCAGGTCAGCCAGCTTGCCGGCGGTGGTGTGGATATCGGGGGCACCCGCCGAACCCGGCGAAGGCTGCTGCTGGACACTCGTCATGACGGGGAGTGTAACCAGTACCAGAGGCCCTATGTAATCCCAGTGGGGCTACTCATGAGTACGGTTATTGACTACCCGCCAGTAGAAACCCGCAGGTAGATCGATATATTCGGGTTCGAGCGCGGCCCAACCCGAACGTTGTTCAATGGTGGAATCCCCCAGTCATCCGAACGAGGTTTTGGGCAGGTCCACACTCGCCGGTTTCCGCCGCGAGAACGCCCGGTCAGCGCATGACTCCGGTGTGTCCGGTCGAGTAGCGGCCGGGCTGCGGCCAGATGGTGAGACCGTGCGCGCCGCGGCCCACGGGAATGCGTGCGAGCAGCGTCCAATCGACGATGTCGATGGCGTAGACCTCGCTGTGATTGCGGCCCGACACCCAGAAGACGCGGCCGTCGGCCGAGAGATTTCCCATATCCGGACTGCCGCCGCCCGGGATGTGCCACTTGTTGACGAGTTGGCCCGCCGCGAAGTCCCACACCGAGATGCTGCCTTCGCCGCGATTGGTGATGAGCATCTGCTTGGAGTCACGGGTGACGTAGAGGCCGTGGGTGCCGCCGCCGGTCTCGAGGAAGCCGGTGTTGTCGAAGGTCTTGGCGTCGAAGACGTAGACGCCGCCCGCCATCATGTCGGCCACGTAGAAGGTGCGGCCGTCTGGCGAGAGCTTCACGTCCTGCGGCATTCCGCCGCTCCCGCCGGGCAGATCGATCATGCGCAGCAACGACATTGCGGCGATGTCGATCACCGCCATGCGGCCGCTGAACTCGCAGCTGACCAGGGCGGCGCGGCCGTCGGCGGTGAAATCCATGTGATTGACGCCGGGGCAGTCGGGGACCGCGATGTCGTGCAGCTTCTGCCAGCTGTGCGGGTCGTAGAAGTCCAGGGACCGGTCGGCCTCGGCGACGACGAGGGCGTATTTGCCGTCCGGGGTGAAGTACATGTTGTACGGGTCGCGCACGGGGATGGGGTCGCCGGGTTTGCCGGTGCGCGGGTCGATGGGCAGCAGGCTGCCGCTGCCGATGGGGAGATCGTTGTTGGCGTAGAGCATCTGCAGGTCGTAGGACGGCACGACGTGCTGCGGTTCCCGGCCCCCGGCCGGGTAGGTGTCGATGACCTGGAAGCTGTCCGGGTCGATGACGGTGATGGTGTCGGATTCGCTGTTGGGGACGTAGACGCGGGTGGGCTGGTCGGCCACGGCGGGGCTGAGCGTTCGGGTGGCGGCGTAGACGTCGACAGGTGAGAGCGGCGGCGGCATGCCTGGTAGCAGGTTCGGCGCGACCACCGCGGCGGGTTCCACCCCCGAGGGTTCCGGCGACGGGGTGGACGAGTGTTGCACGGGCCCGGTTTCAGAGCTCGAGCAACCGGCCAGCATCGCTATCGAGAGGATCAGACCCAGACGTGCACGGCGCGCGATCACAGGGCGCACCGTGGCATGACGGCATTGCGGTGAGCTGACATGATGTCGAATAGTAGGCGGCGACATGGAGTTTCACGGCGCGTTGACGGAGTGTCTCACCGCGCCACGCGCTTCGGTCATTAGCCATGATTAGGGAATTGCGGGCAACCCGGACCATTTCGGCCCGGGCTGCGGCTCAACCCAATACGCGCTCGAGGGCGTCGACAGCCTCGTCCAGTTCCGCCCTGGTTACCGTCAGCGGCGGGCGGAAGCGGATCCCCCGCTCCCCCGTGCCGAGGATCAGTACGTGCTCCTCCTCGCGCAGCCGGTTCACCACCTCGTTGCGCCGCTCCGGCGTCGACAGGGTGATCGCGCACATCAGTCCGCGACCGCGGGGATCGGTGACTTCCGCATGCGCAGTGGACAATTCGGTCAAACGCCCGAGCAGGTGCGGGCCCAGTTCGGCCGCGCGGGCCACCAGGTCCTCGTGCTCCATCACCTCGAAGACGCGCCGCGCCCGGACCATATCGGCGAGATTGCCGCCCCAGGTGGAGTTCAGCCGCGAGCTGACGTGGAAGACATTGTCGGGCACCTCGTCGATCCGGCCGCCCGCCATGATCCCGCAGACCTGGGTCTTCTTGCCGAAGGCGACCACATCGGGTTCCAGGCCGAGCTGCTGGTAGGCCCACATGCTGCCGGTCATGCCGACCCCGGTTTGCACCTCGTCGAGGATGAACAGGGCGTCATGCTCGTGGCGCTCGGTTCCGGTCGGCCGTAGCTCCATCCGGCGAACGCATTGATGTCGAGTT
>NZ_JBSGBY010000050.1:0-22838 GCF_053601505.1 Nocardia sp. NPDC004722 | reverse complement strand
GGGCCGCCCGGTCCAGGGTGGCCGCGAACCAGGCGGTGAACACCTGCAGGAAGAAGATGGCCGCCGTGTGATACCCGAGCACGGTGAGGCTCTCCGCGCTCGGCGCGCGCAGCAGCACCACCGCGCACACCAACACCCACCAGACCGTCAGCGCCGAGAGCGACAGTCGCGGCGCGAGCCGGAAGCCGAGCGCCACCACGGTCCAGCCCGACGCCCCGATCGACCAGTTCGGGCCCGCGAGAACGGCATCGGCGGGCAGCCAGGCAGTCAGCACCAGCGCGGCGGCGATGGCCGCGGCCATCAGGGCGAGGGTGACCGATTCGCGGCGGCGCGGGATCAGGGCGGCCAGTGCGCCGCCGATGTTCACCGCGACCAGCAGGGCGTCCACGACCGCGGGCGGCGACGCCGGGTGCGCGGTGAGGGTGGACTGCAACAGGGTGTCGGCGACCGCGATGCCGACCATGCCGTAGCCGAAACTGCGCCCGAGCCGGTCGATTCCGGTGCCGGTCTCCGGCTCCGCGACCAGATCGGCCGGATCATCGGGGGCGGCAACGGTTTCCACCAACGGCCAGCCCAGTCGGATCTCGGTGCCGCGGCCGCGGGCGCTGATGATCACCGCGTCGCCGCCCACCGCGCGCAGCCGTTCCACGATGGAATGCCGGATGCCGTAGCGGTCGGGCGCGGGCGGCCCGTCGAAGCCGATGCCGTCGTCGGCGATGACCAGCCGCCCCGCCCCGGCGTCGACCGTCACCCGGCTCGCCCGCGCGTGCCGGTCGATATTGGTCAGCGCCTCGCGGGCGGCCGCGGTGACCGTCCAGGCCAGCCCGCGCGGCATCGGCAGCGGGCCGGTGACCCGCAGCGTGACCGGGGTGGTGCAGGCGGTGCTCAACTCCCGCAACAACTCCGACAGGTCGGCCGCGGCGTCGTCGCCGGGCAGCGGGATGCCGGATTCGAGCACGGTGAGGTCGCGGGCGGCCTGCCGGGCGATGCGTTCCGGGTCGGCGGCCGCGCCCTGGCCGACCATGAGCAGGGTCGCGGCCGCGGTGTCGTGCATGACCGCCCACTGCTCGTGCTCGTAGCGCCGGCGCGCGGCCGCGACCTCGCTGGCGACGCGGGCGTCCGCGGCGGCGGTCACGGTCTGATCGTGGACGGTGGCCGCCCGCAGCACCACCCGGCGCACACCCATCGCCAGCACCCATTCCACCAGTAGGTAGGCGATGGCCAGATCGGACAGGAAGCGCCACGGGGTGAGGCCGGGCAGCCCGGAGTTGGCGTAGTAGAGCAGCACCAGCACCAGACCGGTCACCGCGGCGGAGACCCGTGCCCGCTCCGCGATGCCGACCGAGATCACCGTCGCCGCCACGACTTTCACATCGATCAGGTCCTTGGTCGTGCCGACTTGGGCGGCCACCGAGACCGTGCCCAGCAGGTAGACCGCCACCACCGCGATATCCGCCGCGGTCCACCACGGCCCGATCCGCCGCCACCACAGCCGCCCGGCCGACCACACCGCCAGCCCGATGGTGACGGCATGCCCGGGCCCCGGATCCGCGACGCCGCTCGCCAGGTGCACGAGCGTCAACAGCAGGTAGGCCGCGTGCCGGAATCGGATGGCCAGCCAGGTGGCTTCCTGCGCGACCGCGGCATGGGTCGGGTCGGGGTCGCGCGGCACCCGGACACGGTACCGAACGGACTTCGAACCAGCATGGCATCCGGCAGGTCAGCTTGCTGTCCGTCGAACATCCGACAGACAATCCCACCCAATTCCGGCACCTTGGACGGTGCGCAAGGGTGTGCAGGTCCGGCCGTATCGCCCTTGCGCCTGCGGCCGTTGGCGGGCGGGGAGTCAACGGCCGCGCCCGGCCGCACCCACCCGGTCCTCCCGGCTTCCACGCCTTCGGCGGCATACGCTATCCAATGATTTCGGCCAGGTAGTCCCTCCCTAGTACAACGCTGTCTAAGGAAGAGGCCTCGATGAGTAGCGAAATCTTCAACCTGGGTTCGTCCGCACTGGACCTGGCGAGCACCGTCACCGGCATCGTGTCGAATGTAGTCGGCATCCTGCGGGCGTTCATTCCGCTCTGAGGACCGGGTCGCCGTCACCGATTTCTCGGGGCGCGCTTTGCCCGTGCGGCGGACATAATGCGGCATGGGATTTTTTCGGCCGCGCCCTCCGGTGGACGAGCTGGAGCGGATCTGGGTCGAGGAGATGCTGCGCTGGTGCGCCGCGGAATTCGGCACCCGCACCCTGCGCGGCCCGGTGATCCTGCCGACCTCCGATTTCTTTCCCGGCACCTATGACGGATCCGAAATGGATGTGCTGTCGGTGGTGGAGCGGGTGGCCGGATACATGGGCGTGAGCCGGGATCGCCTTGTGGTGGAATTCGATTCGGAGAGCTCCCCGCCCCCGGACCTGCCCGGATTTCTCGAGCGCTCCGGGAGCGGGGAGGCCGGGCACTATCGCCTGGAACACGGACGCGCCGTGGTGTCACTGGATCTGGACCGGCTGCGCTCACCGGTCACCCTGGTGGCGACCATCGCCCATGAACTGGCTCACGAGCGACTCCTGGGGGAGCGGCGGATTCCTGCGGATCGGCACGACGGCGAACAGCTCACCGATCTGACGACCGTCTTTCTCGGACTGGGGGTATTCAATGCGAATGCCGCTTTTCAGTTCTCGCAGAGCAGCGCCGGATGGCGGTCGCAGCGGCTGGGATATCTGTCGCAGCCGATGTACGGGTACGCGCTGGCCTGCTGGACGGTCATGCGCGGGGATCCGAAGCCGGTGTGGGCACGCCACCTCGACACGAATCCCCGCGTCTACATGAAACAGTCGCTCAAATACCTGCGCGCGCATCCCGACGCGCTACCCGAATGGCATACCGCCGCTTTCGGATCCTGAACGATCACACCGTACTGCTGGCGCTCCCGTTCTCGAGGTGGCCCGCGAAATGCCTGCGCCAGTTCGAGTTTCCGGTCGCGGTGACGGTCAGGTCGTACCAGCCCTCGTCGAGCGGCGCGGTGAAGTCGTGGCGGCCGCCGGCATCGATCGTGGTGTGTGAGCCGCCCACGTCGACGGTCATGGCGGAGCTGCCGGAATTCGACACCGTCACAACGAAAGTGGGAGAGCCGCCGCTGCCGCCGATCGCGGCCGTGGCGGTCAGGGCCGCGGTGTCGGAGCCGCCCGCGGCCTCGACCAGGAAGCCGTTGGCGGCGTGGATCGCGAAATCGTACGAGCCGCCGATCTGGAAGCGCTCCTGCCCGCCGCCGCCGGGGGCGACCACCGTCTGACGGATCGAATTGTCGTGGTAGGCAAAGGTTTGGAACGCCACCGCCTCCGTGCCCTGATTGCCGAACCGCGCCGTCGCCGCCGATCCGGCGATCTCCAGCCAGGCGACGGGCTGATACGGCAGCGGACGGGCCTTGGCCCGGCCGCCGTCCTGTAGCGGCATCTGCTGACCGGCCGGGCTGGGCGGCATGGCCTTGGGCAGGTTCTTCTGCCCGGCGGCCTGCGCCCGCAGGGCATTCGCGTCCGGCAGGCTCGGAATGCTGGTGTCGCGCCTGCCGAAATCGAAGCAGCTGGTGAGATCGCCGCAGACCGCACGCCGCCACGCCGAGATGTTCGGCTCCATCACCCCGGTCCACTGTTCGAGGAAGCGCAGCACCGAAGTGTGGTCGAACACTTGGGAATTCACCCAGCCGCCGCGGCTCCAGGGCGAGATGACCAGCATCGGCACCCGCGGTCCCAGCCCGATCGGCGACTGTCCGCCCAGCAGCGCCCCGGCCCGGTCGATGAGCGTGTTCATCGCGGCGGAACCCGTGCCCAGTCCGAGTGTGGCCGAGCCGGAGCTCAGGTCGCCGCCGATCTCGAGCGACGCCAGGGTCTCGTCGGGGGTGCCGGGCGGGGCGGTCGGCGGCACCACGTGGTCGAAGAAGCCGTCGTTCTCGTCGTAATTGACCAGCAGGACAGTCGATTCCCACAGTTTCGGGTTGTCCCACAGGGCTTTCAGCACCCGCTGGATGTAGGCGGCGCCGTCGGCGGGACGGTAGGCCGGATGCTCGGAGTATCCGGCGGGCGCGACCACCCACGACACCTGCGGCAGCGTGCCCGCCGCGCAATCGGAAATGAACTGCTGCAGCACGTAATCCACATTGGTGCCGTCGATTCCGGCGGGTGCGGGAGTCATTCCGGCCGAGGTCACCCCGGCCCGGTCGGCCAGCTGCCGGACGGCGGGATCGGGCGAACTCGCCGCGTCGTGGTAGGCGCGGAACAGCCACAGCGGATTGTCGCCGAAGTCGGCGAGGAAGTCGCCGCCGCTGTGGTTGTCGGCGTACACCTGCCACGAGATCCCGGCCTGCTGAAGGCGTTCGGGATAGGTGGTCCAGCCGTAGGAGGCCCGGTAGTCCGGGGGATTGGATACCGCCGGTCCGCCCGCGCGGCCCGCGGGATCGATGGTCCCGGTCCAGTGGAACAGGCGATTGGGCGTGGTGGGCCCCTGAATCGAGCAGAAGTAGTGGTCGCAGATGGTGAACGCGGAGGCCAGCGCGCGATGGAACGGAATGTCGGTCTCGGTGAAGTAGCCCATGGTCATCTTGGACTTGGCCGCGATCCACGAGTGGTACGCGCCGTCGGCCCAGGCCATGTGCGTGGTGTTCCAGTCGTGTGCGAGATCGCCGAGATCCTGACCGTCCACGCGGGTGGTGTCCACATGCCAGGGCAGCAGGAATCCGGTGCTGCTGAAGGCATCCGGCTGATGGAAGGCATCCCGGTCACCGCCCGCCGAGCCGGATCCGCTGCCCGAACCGGATCCGCTGCCGCTGCCGGATCCGCTCCCGCTGGCCGAGCCGCTGGCGCTGCCGGTCCCGGCCGACCCGCTGCCCAGATCGACCCCGAGCCCGCCGCCCACCGCGCTGTCCATGGCCGCCTGGAGAATCGGGTCGTACCCGCCCGAGGGCAGTCGCACCGCCCGCTTGTCGCCGAAACCCCGGACGCCGCTCATGGTTCCGAAGTAGTGGTCGAAGGAGCGGTTCTCCTGCATCAGGATGACGACGTGCTGCACCTGATCCAGGGAGCCCGAGCGTCCGGGTTCCGCCAGCGCCTCCGCCATGCCCTCGGGTAACCCGGCCACGCCGGCCGCACCGGCGGCCAGCATCGAGCCGAGTACGGTTCGCCGGTTGGTCCTGGCGAATCCACGTCCCATCAGAAATCTCCGATCCGTCGTCTCTGTCCCCAGCCTCGCGACGCGGGAGAGGCTACCGGTACTCGGCGAATGAAGTTGGTCAAATGATCACTTCATGGTCATCTCGCGGTGCGACGGTGGTCGCGTGCAGACGGAGACGGTGGCGCGGCCGGTGCGCGCGGTGCGCTGGTTTCATCTGGTGTGCGACCGGGTGGTGGCCGTGCTGCCCGCCCGGCTGCGGCGGCACGTCGCACCGACCTTCGTCGGATATCTGCTGGTGAGCGGCTTCACCTTCACCGTGGACCTGCTGATCCTCACGGCCCTGCACGGTCTGGTCGCGCTCCCGATCGCCGTCACCGCGGGCTATGTCACCGCGTTCGGGCTCAGCTATCTGCTCAACCGGACCCTCAACTTCGAATCGCACGGCGCCGTCGGGCCGCAGCTGGCGGTGTATGTGGTTGTGGTCGTGGTCAATTACCTGGCGTTCATCCTGGGCGTGACCGCCGGGGTCTCCGCCCTGGGCTTGGACTACCGGCTGGCCCGGATCCTGGGCGGCCTCGGCGAAGGGCTGTTCATGTACTCGTCGATGCGCTGGATCGTGTTCCGCACCCGGATCCGGTCGGACCGCTAGCCGCTATCGCATGGCGGCGAGGTTGCGCCAGAAGTTCGCGAGACTGTCGGTGCCACCGAACAAGGTGGTGAAGTTGGTGGAGTCGGCCATCACGATGTCCCCGGCGCGGGCGGCGGTCGGCGGCAGCCACAGCAAGGTGTTGAATTCGGTATTGCCCGCTTCGATGAACGGATGCGGCCGGGTCACGTCGATCGGCTGACGGGCCAGCAGCCGCACCGAATCACCCTCCGGCTCGGTCAATTCGTAGTGCGGCAGGTGCGGGTGGAAGTTGAAAGTGGTGACATCGTCGAGCAGCCGCGGGGTGTCCGAATCGCGGAAGGCGGTCAGCGGCGCGATCGAGCGGGTGCCCTCGACGACGGCCGGGCGCAGGCCGTACACATTGCGCACCGGCACGTTCAGGCCGGTCATCAGCGAGCGGGTGTACGCGCCGAAGCGCTGCTGGCGCGGTACCAGCGGATCACCGTGATGCTCGAATTCGATCTGCCGCTGCTCGAGGTCGTCGGTGAAGCCCACATCGTGGTGCGGTGCCAGCAGCAGGCAGGTGCCCTCCCGCCGCAGCCAGTTCCGGATCGCCTCGATCTCCTCCGGGGCCGCTTGCTCCTGTGCCAGTAGATGATCCAGGCCGAACACCATGAGCGTGTCGGTGTCGTCGAGGATCCGCTCGTCGATGGGCAGCTTGAATCCGGCCTGGTCGATGCGCTGGAACACCGCCACCGGATGCCCGCTCACCGCGCCCGCCACCCGCTGGAACTCCAGCGTCGAACGGTGGAACAGCTCGAGGGTGCCCGCGATGCCCTGAAGGAAGTGCGCCGCATCGTATTCCGGCGTCTCGTACAGCGGCCAGGTCGCCTGCCGCACCTCGGTCATGGTGGAGAAGCGGTTGTCCAGCTCGGCCGTATCCCGTTGCGCCTCCCAGGGATAACTCCACGACCAATAGATGCTGATGCGTCGCGTGCCCGGGGTGCGGGGGCGGGCGAGCTGGGTCTGGTTGTAGGTGCGTGCGGGCAGATGGGTCATGCGACGGCCTCGCTGTCGGTGAGGGTGCTCAGGTAGCGCAGGGCGCGCAACCCGGGCAGGAAGAAGTACGCGCCGCCACGGACGCTGGTGAATGCCGGAATTCCGGTGATGGTCTTGCGAATCGGGCGCTTCGGGATCTTGTAATCGAGCGTGCCGTCCTGATTGCCGATGATGGGGTCGCGCTCGTTGCCCAGTTCGTGGAAGGTCTTGTCGTTGACCCACACGTTCTGTGCGAACTCGAACTGACGCACCAGGCTCGCGCACAGCACGAACGCCGCGATGCCGCGGTCCGCGCCGTCGTCGGGCACGCCCTCGGGCAGGTGCGGGCCGTAGGTGGCGCCGCGTCGAATCATGCGGCGGCGCTGCATGTTCACGCCGGTATCGCGCGGATTCATGCGGCGGATGTGCGCGCCCAGCGGCACCGCGTAACCGTGCGGATCCATCCGCTTGTAGTCGAAGTCGTTGTTGCGCTCCGGATCCGCGCCGAGCGCGGGGTCGTCGGCGTCGGGAGCCAGGACCAGGGGCGCGCCGCTGCGCCAGCGGCCCATCAGCTTGGCGGCCAGCAGTTCCCGCTCCGCGGCGGTCTCGCCGTGCTCGGCCAGGAAGTCGCGGAACCGGCCGACGTGTTCGCGCAGCCGCCGGTAGGCCATGAAAGTGCCGTTGCGCGAGAGTATTTCGGGTTGTGGCAGATCCTCGGGCGGACCGTTCTCATCGTCGTAACCGAGAATGAACTCCCCGGCGGCGAGCGGGGCCCCGCTGCCCGGTGTGGGTTCCTCGCCGGAGCCCGCGATCACCGGCTGCGACAGGCGATCCCGATAACCGAAGTGATCGTGCGCGTAGTCGAAGGGTGGGATGGCCTCCAGATCGAGCGAGGACAGCACGGTGACGCCCGGACACTCGGCCAGCAGCGAATTATGTTCCGCGACACGGGCTTCGCGCTGCGCGGCGTCGCGGGCGAACAGAATGACGATGGCGTGCAGATCGTCCCCGGCGGTCCCGTCGATCCACTGCTCCGGGTGGTTGTTCCCGGTATCGCCGAGCACCTCGGCGCGGGCGGCCATGCCCTGCCGGAACTCGGCGGGGAAGCTGGCCAGCGCGGCTTCGGGCAAGCCCAGCGCCCGCAGCCCGGTCCAGGTGAATGCCACCGAGATCCACTGCTTTTCGCCGTCGCCGTCGCGGATCTCGGCCACCGAGGGCACCCGGTCGGCCATGGCCGCCAGCCAGCGGCGCGCGTCGGCGGCCTCGGTGAACGACAGGAACTCGTAGCGTCCGGTCAGCGCCGGAACCCGGGCGAGCAGGATGTGCTGGATATCATCGAATTCGAGCATCGCGACCCCGGCTACTGCATCTGGTCGAGCATGACCGAGAACGCGTCCTTGAGCCGCAGCGCCTTCTTGATCTCGTCCGAGGTGACGTACGGGTACTCGCCGTATTCGAGGAAGCTCGGGAACTGTTGGCGGCGAAAGAATTCGATGGCGGCGGCGCGATTGGTGCGCCAATCCTCGGGAAAGCCCTCGAGATTCACGAAGGCCGTGGTGATGCCGGTGGACAGGAACAGGTCGAGCGCGTCCTCGAGGTACTTGTCGAAATCGGTGTCGAAGATGCCCTGATACTGGAAGGTCAGGCCGTCGCCGATATCGAAGAGCACCCACCGCAGATAGTGCAGCCGCAGCGGCGCGAGCACCTCCGGATCCGCGCGGACCGCCGCCTCGATGACCTTGCCGTGTTCCCGGATGGCCGCCTCACGGCCGGGCTTCACCTTCGCGATGATCGAAAACCCGTAGTTTGCCGGAGTGCGGGGATAGACCGCCCCGTAGCGGCCTTGCTCGTACTCGAAGTAGCCCGTCTCGGGCAGTGCCATTGCCGCTGGGGTGGACCAATGTGCGTCGCTCGTGGCCACGATGGCTGTCCTTCCATTCGGTTCCTCGTTGATAGCTGGAATGTCATCAAGGCTATTGGCCTCCGAGAGCGATCGCTTATCCTGACGAGACAGAAGGCTGTTCATTTCGGGACATCGGAGGTGCAGGTGAAGCCGCTGGCCCGCTACGCCGCACTTCAGGGATATGTGGAACTGAGCCGCTCACTGGGTATCGATCCGGTGTCGCTCATGCGGGCCGCCGGTCTGGACCCGGCCGGGCTGAGCCTGCAGGACCGCTGGGTGCCCGCCGCCGCGATCGCCGAGCTACTCGAGCGTTCCGCCGTCGAATCCGGGTGCGAGGATTTCGGATTGCGCCTGGCCGAACGCAGGCGCTTCGCCAGCCTCGGTCCGCTGAGCCTGGTCATTCGCGAGGAGCCCGATGTCCGCAGTGCCCTGCGCGTCATGGCCAGGCATGCCGACATGTACAACGAGGCGCTGCACACCCGGCTCGTCGAAGGAGACGGGCTGGCGGCCGTTCGCCTGACCCTCGATCTCCGGCAGCCCGGTGACACCTGCCAATCGGTCGAGTTGTCCGTCGCGGTCTTGTACGGCCTGCTGCGCGGCTTCCTCGGAAACGACTGGGAGCCGGTCGAAGTGCGTTTCACCCATCCCGCCCCGGATCAGACGCGCGCACACCGCCGAGTGTTCGGCACCCGAGTGGCCTTCGATCAGGACTTCAACGGGATCCTGCTGCACGCCACCGATCTCGATGCCCCGAATGCCATGTCGGACCCGCAATTACGCGCCTACGCACAGCAGTATCTGGATCCGATCCGCCGCGCGCCCGCCACCACCGCCGAGCGTGTCCGGGAGCTCATCGAACTGTTGCTGCCCACCGGCCGGTGTTCGGTCGAGCAGGTGGCGCGCAGTCTCGGCGTGGAGCGGCGGACCGTGCATCGCCGCCTGGCGGCCGAGGGGACGACCTTCACGGTCCTGCTCGACGCCACCCGGCTCGACCTGTCGGGGCATCTGATCGCCAACTCCCGTCGTTCGCTGACCGAGGTCGCCGAATTGCTCGGTTTCGCGACGCCCGGCAACTTCTCGCGCTGGTTCCGGCAACGTCACGGTCGCAGTCCGACCGAATGGCGACGCGATCACGAACCGGACCGCTGAGTTCTCACAGCGTGTTCACGCCGGGCTACCAGCAATAACGCTTCGGCGAGCGGGGTCGGGGTCGACTGGACTCGGATATAGGTATGGCTTACCTTGGCACCCGTGAGTGTTGCCGATGCCGTGCCCAATCTCCTGATCTGCCTGCGGGAGGGCCTCGAGGCCGGTGCTGCACTGTCTTCCGGCGCATCGCGGCGAGGAGATCACCGACGAGGTCATCGACGGACCGCACAGCGCGGTCTGGGACGAGGCCGAGAATCGGCTGCACGCGCAGAAGGCGCTCCTGGTGTGGCTGCTCGAGCGTTTCGAGCGAGGTGAGGGGTGAGCAGCGGCGAACGTCGCTCACCCGCCCCGGCGTCCGGCAGAGCGGGTGCGGCCATCGCGCGCACCCGCGCCGGGCGGCAGGCCCGGATCGTCGCGATCCTGTCGCAGCACGAGGTCCGCAGCCAATCCGAACTGGCCGTTCTGCTTTCGTCCGAGGGTATCGAGACCACGCAGGCCACCCTGTCGCGTGACCTCGACGAACTCGGCGCGGTGAAGCTGCGCGCGGCCGACGGCGGCGCGGGCGTGTACGTGGTGCCCGAGGACGGCTCGCCCGTGCGCGGCGTCACCGGCGGCACCGAACGGCTCTCCAAGCTGCTCGGCGACCTGCTGGTCTCCACCGACGCCAGCGGCAATATCGCGGTGCTGCGCACCCCGCCCGGCGCGGCGCACTTCCTCGCCAGCGCCCTCGACCGCGCCGCCCTGCCGGAGATCGTCGGCACCATCGCCGGCGACGACACCATCGCCGTCATCGCCCGCGAGCCCATGACCGGCGCGGAACTCGCCGCCAAGATCGAACTGCTGGCCTGAATCGGACTGTGCCGCAGGATAATTGCGATAGCGGTGCGGGGGCGTGCGCGTACGCTCGTTGACAAGGACATCACCGAGCGAGGAACGCGCATGTGCGAAGGCTATGGACTGATCGCATCCTTCGAGGCCGGGACGCGTGAGCGCCCCGAAGTCCCGGACCTGGTCCAGCCCAGTCTGAGCCGCACCGACGACGGCGTCTGGGTGATCCTGGCGCACAAGGTCGCCCACCGCACCGCAGGCGACAAGTTCATCCCCGCCACCGGCGGCACGCCCTATCCGGTGGACGCCCTCGCCGAATGCCGCCGCGGCGCCACCCACCCCGCCCCGGACCCGCACTGCACCTGCGGCTTCCACGCCGTCTCCGAATCCGCCCCCGAACCCTACGGCGGCCGCTTCACCCAGCTGACCGTCGCCCTCTCCGGCCGAATCCTCGCCGCCCACTGGTCCGCCGGCGGCGTCCTCTTCCGAGCCGAACGCCAAACCGTCCTGAGCTGGTTCGACGCCACCATCCCGCACCCGATCAAAGTCCCCGACTACCCACCCCACCCACCGACCCCGCCCACCGAACCCGGCGGCCGCACCGCCCGCCTCCGCCGCCCCCACCCCCGCGACCTCGACAGCGCCGGATTACGCCTCCCAGTGAGCCCGCCCCCGTTCGTCCGCCTCGCCGACGACGCGGGCTACTGCGCGCTCACGGACGCCCTCGCAGTCTCGGGGCGCGCGTTTGCCGCTGTGCTGGAACGGAACCGGGATTCATCCGCCTCCGAATCGACCGGGTTACAACCGGCGGGCCTGCACTCCGCTGGCCGCGAGATAGCCCGGCCCTCTCGCGGTCGCGGCGCTCATCAAGGCGGCGCGTTGGGCTGGGCAGGCTGATTCGCGCCGACTACGGCCTCAAGGGCACAATGCCCGCCGCTGGATGACAGGCCCGGCAGGTTCGGGGCCGCGACTCGCGGCATAATGGATCACCACGCATTCCACCACGATCCACGACGTCGAAGGTGCCGTGGTCGCGCGCGCGACGCAGGACGTCTACGTCGGGGAGCTCCGCGCCCGGGCTGCTCGGTCGTAATAGCAAGGTCGACAACGGGTTTCGTGATATGGGGGACGGATGATTCTGCGGACGCCGGTGCGTGCGCTCTGGTGGGGGATCCTCGCTGGTTCGATCGGGGCGGTCGTGCTCACGGTCGTCGCGGCTATCACCCTGTTCATGTATCGCACCGAGACGGTGCAGGTGTATCCGCTTCCGTCCGGCGCCACCTACACCGCCGCGGTGAAACGTGTCCACAGCCCAATGGATTCCGGGCGTTACGAGGTATGGCTGGGGCGTCCGGTCGGCGATGAGGTGCCGCGAGGACACGTCGTTGCGGTACCGGCGGGCTGGAGTTCTCATCCGCGCATCGACTGGACCGTGGATGAGGTCGTGCTCGACTTCGATCCCGGCGGTGAGATTCGCGTGCCCATGAGCATGGTGATCGACACCCGCTAGGTCGGCACTGGCCCTGTCGCGCTGGTATCTGCTGTGGCCCGGAAGAGCCACAGGACATTGATCTTTCGGGCGCAGGTCACATTTCGGCCGGGTATTCGGTCGGGTAGGTATGACTATCGCGCACACCTGGCCCGGATGGGTCGCTACCGGCTTTCTGTGGTTCGTCGCCCTCGAGTTCCTGGCCGGGGCGGTCACCAAATTCTGGCCCGGCCCAACGTTTTTCGGCCCCTCCTACGCGGAGAAGTTCCCCGAGTGGGGTTGGCCCGGCTGGTTCCGCTTCGTCGTCGGCGCGCTCGAGGGGCTCTGCGCCGTCCTGCTGATCCTCCCGTACCACGAGAGCCGCTTCCTCGCCGCCGCTATCCTGATCCTCGTCCTCACCGGCGCGACGGTCACCCACATCGTCAACCACCACGGCCCCAAGGAAAGCACCGCGGCCCCACTGCATCTGGTGATCATGCTGATCATCGCCCTCGCCACCTGGCCCGCCGACTGGGTCCACGTGCTGCAACCTGGGCAATGGTCCTAGGTCTTGGGTCCCAGTGGCAGCAGGGGGATGTGGGTGACGAGGCAGAAGGGGTGTCCGGCCGGGTCGAGTAGGACGCGCCAGCGGTCCGGTCCGGGCTGCACCTGCGCGCGGCGGGCGCCCAGTCGGACCGCGTCCTGTTCGCCGATGTCGAGATCCGCTACCGCGAGGTCGAGGTGGATGGACGCCGGGGCGGCGCCGTCGGGCCAGGTCGGGGGCCGGTAATCCGGGACCCTGATCATCGACAGCACACCGCGTTCGGTGTGCACCACCGCCATGGTGTCCTCGCGGTACACGATCTCGCCGCCGAGCAGCGCGGCCCAGAAGGTCGCGAGTTCGACCTCGTCGGCGCAGTTCAACGAGATGATTGCCAATTGTGCGATGGCCACCCGATCGATCGTACGGGCCTTCCCGGTGCCTGCCGCGGGTTCGCGTGCCCCGGTAATTGCCGTCGATCTCCGTGGCGTGCGCGTTGATAGGGTCGGGCGGACATGGCGGTCGGGTTCTCCGTGAAGGCGGGTTGATGTCCTCCCTGATGCGAATCGCATGCTGGGCCGTGGTCACACTGTGCGCGGCCACCGGAATCCTGTTGGGACAGAATAGGGTTGCGGTCGCCGACGGCTCCTCGCGGGATCCGGTGCTGGTGATCGGCGGGATCGCGGCGGATGAGGGTCGGCTGGAAAGTCTGCGGTCCTGGCTCACAGCGCAGGGGTACACCGCGTACTCGATGGTTCTGAGCGGGAATCCGACTGGCACGGCCGCGATTTCGGATTCCGCGCAGGCCGTGGCGGACAAGGTGGGGGAGATTCGTCGGGAGACGGGGGCTGCGCGGGTGGGCCTGGTTGGGCATTCGATGGGCGGGCTCGCGCAGCGCTATTACGTGAAGTTCCTTGGTGGTCTCGACTCGGTCGGGACGTATGTCGACTACGGCACGCCGGAACAGGGTGACGATCTGGCCCGGGACTGCGCGCTGTTGGCGGCGGGGTGCCGCGATATGGTGCCGGGTTCGGATTTCCTGTCCCGGTTGAACGCGGATCCCGCGGTGCCGCCCGGACTCACCGCGTACCACTTCTGGTCGGAAAGCGCGGGCGCGGAACGGAATCCGCTGCCCGGCGCGACCAACGCGAGTATCCAGTCCTTCTGTCCGGGACGGAACGTCTCGCACGGTCAGGAGCCGATCGACGGTGCGCTGCGGCAGCTGATCGATACCGCGCTGCGCAGCGCACCACTGGCGACCGACTGCCCTAGTTGAGCGGGTACTGGCCGGGCGGGTAGGTGCCGGTGCCGCCGCCACCGGTGCCGCCGGAGGTGATGAGGTCCTGCGCGAACTGCAGTGCGGCCGAGCCGATGGACAGGATGTCGTGGCCGAGGGTGCCGACGTTCTGGGCGAGTGTCGAGAGCATGGCTGAATCCTCCGTGTGCGCGGGAGTGATGATCTTCAGCGTGACACAGCGGAAGCGGATGTGATCGGAAAACTCGGCTATGTGCGGCTTTTCGGACTTTTGTCGGTTTCAGATCCGACCGGTCGCCATGATCGATCCGCTCGCCATGATCAGTGCTTGTGCGCCACCGCGAACACCCGCCGGAACGGCAGCCACGTGGTGCCGTCGGGCTGCTTCGGATACGCGCCCCGCAGGATCGGGGCGAGGTCGGCGCGGAAGTCCTGCCAGTCGGCGTCGTCGAGGGCGTCGCGCACCGGGCGCAGGGCCGTGCCGGTCACCCATTCCAGGACCGGGTCGGCACCGGTCAGCGGCTGGAGATAGGTGGTCTCCCAGGCGTCGACCCGGCAACCCGCACCGGTCAGCACGGCGGCGTACCCGGCGGGGTCGGGTACCGTCTCGCGGCTGACCAGCGCCGCCGATCCCAGTCGGCCACGCCAGTTTTCGGACGCCGCCAGCTCCCGGATGGCGAGATGTGAAGGCGCGTCGAAGTTTCCGGGCACCTGGAGCGCGAACCAGGCACCGGCGGGGAGTGCCTCGATCCAGCGCGGCAGCAGCGCAAGGTGATCCGGGACCCACTGCAATACCGCATTGGTCACCACCACGTCGGTATCCGGTGCGGGCATCCAGTCCCGCACATCGGCGACGGTCGCGTCGATCCCGTGTTCCTTTGCGGCGGCGACCATTTCGGGCGACGAATCGAACGCTTCCAGCGCCGCCCCCGGCCACCGCTGCCCGAGTGTGACGGTCAGATTCCCGGGTCCGCATCCCAGATCTGCTACTCGCCGCGGCTGTGTCGCGCCCACCCGGTTCACCAGGTCGAAGAACGGCCGTGCCCGCAGGTCGTCGAAGGCGAGGTACTTGTCCGGATCCCACATGAGCCGCTCCGATCATCTCGAATATCCCAAACCGTACGTCCGTACTGTATTCCTGGAACCGCCCCGGTGCAAGGATGGGACCGGCCGGTTCGGCCGGGCGGGGACCCGGTTATGAATGGGATTGCATCGTCATGCATAATCATTTGCAGGATGACGGAGCGCGCCACGCAGAGCCATTGACGGCACGCGGCGCAGCGCGCCGGCCCGAGACCCACACGCACAATCGAGGAGCACACGGACTATGACCAAGCGCGTCGTACTCGCCTACTCCGGCGGGCTGGACACCAGTGTCGCCATCAGCTGGATCGCCAAGGAGACGGGCGCGGAGGTCGTCGCCGTCGCCATCGACCTGGGCCAGGGTGGCGAGGACATGAACGACGTGCGCCAGCGCGCGTTGGACTGCGGCGCGGTCGAGTCCATCGTGGTGGACGCGCGCGACGAGTTCGCCAACGAGTACTGCCTGCCGACCATCCAGTCCAACGCCCTCTACATGGGCCGCTACCCGCTGGTCTCGGCCATCTCCCGGCCGCTGATCGTCAAGCACCTGGTCGAGGCCGCCGAATACCACGGCGCCGACACCGTTTCGCACGGTTGCACCGGCAAGGGCAACGACCAGGTCCGCTTCGAGGTCGGCATCGGCGCGCTCGCGCCCGACCTGAAGGTGATCGCGCCGGTGCGTGACTACGCCTGGACCCGTGAGAAGGCCATCGAGTTCGCCGGGCAGAACAACCTGCCGATCAACGTGAGCAAGAAGTCGCCGTTCTCCATCGACCAGAACCTGTGGGGCCGTGCGGTCGAGACCGGGTTCCTCGAGGATCTGTGGAACGCGCCGACCAAGGACGTCTACGACTACACCGTCGACCCGACCGTCAACTTCGAGGCGCCCGACGAGCTCATCGTCACCTTCGACAAGGGTGTCCCGGTCGCCATCGACGGCCGCCCGGTCACCATGCTCGAGGCCATCACCGAGATGAACAAGCGCGCGGGCCGTCAGGGCGTGGGCCGTCTCGACATGGTCGAGGACCGTCTGGTCGGCATCAAGAGCCGCGAGATCTACGAGGCCCCGGGCGCGATCGCGCTGATCACCGCGCACCAGGAGATGGAAGCCGTCACCGTCGAGCGCGAGCTGGGCCGTTACAAGCGTCAGGTCGAGCAGCGCTGGGGCGAGCTGGTGTACGACGGCCTGTGGTTCTCGCCGCTCAAGCGCGCGCTGGACGCCTTCGTGGCCGAGACCCAGCAGCACGTGTCCGGCGATGTGCGCATGGTTCTGCACGGCGGCAGCGTGGTGGTCAACGGCCGTCGCTCCGACGAGTCGCTCTACGACTTCAACCTCGCCACCTACGACGAGGGCGACACCTTCGACCAGTCGCTGGCCAAGGGCTTCGTGCAGATCCACGGCCTGTCCTCGAAGGTCGCGGCGCGTCGGGACCTCAACAGCAAGTAGTAGCCTGCGACCGGGCTGTATTTGTTGCGAGCACCGGCCGAAGGAGACGCGTCCATGCGCACCGATGACGACAGTTGGGACATCACGGAGAGCGTGGGCGCGACCGCCCTCGGCGTGGCCGCCATCCGCGCCTACGAGACCAGCCGCGAGGACGCCCTGTTCCGGGATCCGTACGCGGCGAAGCTGGTCGGCGCGGTGGCCTCGCCGGGCTGGAACAATCTCATGGCCGGGTCGCTGACCGGGCAGAGCCTCACCGACGGTGACTTGCGCGGCTGGTCGATGGGTAGTGTGCTGATCGCGCGGACGCTGTTCTTCGACGATTACTTCGCCGCCGCCGTGCGGGCCGGGATCCGGCAGATCGTGATCCTGGCCGCCGGGCTCGACGCCCGCGCCTACCGGCTCGAATGGCCTTCCGGCACACGGATTTTCGAGCTCGATCAGCCGAAGGTGCTGGCGTTCAAGGCCCGTGCGCTGGCCGACGACGAACCCGCCGCCGACCGTCGCGAGGTGGCCATCGACCTGCGGCAGGACTGGCCGAAGGCCCTGCTGGACAAGGGTTTCGAACCGGAGCAGCCGACCGCCTGGCTGGCGGAGGGTCTGCTGCGGTACCTGCCCGGTGACGCCCAGAACCGGCTGCTGGAGCAGGTGCTCGAGCTCAGCGCGCCCGGCAGCCGGTTCGCGCTGAACCTGGGCCGGGGCAATGACATGGCCGACCAGTTCCGGGAGCGGCGGCAGAAGGTCATGGCGGAGGCCGGAATCCAGATCGACCTGGAGAACCTGTGGTACCCGTGGGAGGACCGCCACGACCCCCGCGACTGGTTCGCCATGCACCAGTGGCTGGTGACCGAGGGCGACCCGGTCGCCCTGCTCGAAGACCACGGCCGGACCGTCCCCGAGGCGGCGAAGGCCGGTATGGGCGAACACATTCTGATGACCGCGACCAAACCGCGAGGAGACGACACGCTATGACCGAGGGCGGCAGCACGAACGAAGGCGCGCTGTGGGGTGGACGTTTCGCGTCCGGCCCGGCCGCGGCGATGGCGGCGCTGAGCAAGTCGACGCATTTCGACTGGGTGCTCGCGCCGTACGACGTGCGCGCCTCCAAGGCGCACGCGCGCGTGCTGCACAAGGCCGGACTGCTCTCGGAAGCCGATCTGACGGGCATGCTCGCCGGGCTGGATTCCCTTGCCGCCGACGTGGAGTCGGGTGCCTTCGGTCCGCTGGAGTCCGATGAGGACGTGCACGGCGCGCTCGAGCGTGGGCTGATCGACCGGGTCGGCACCGAGCTGGGCGGGCGGCTGCGCGCGGGCCGCTCCCGCAATGATCAGGTGGCGACGCTGTTCCGGATGTGGCTGCGGGATGCGGTGCGGCGCATCGGTTCCGGTGTGCTGGACGTGGTGGACGCGCTGGTCGAGCAGGCCGCCGCGCACCCCGACGCGGTCATGCCGGGCAAGACTCACCTCCAGGCCGCGCAGCCCGTACTGCTGGCGCATCACCTGCTGGCGCACGCGCATCCGCTGCTGCGTGACATCGACCGGATCCGTGACTTCGACAAACGGGCCGCGGTGTCGCCCTACGGTTCCGGCGCGCTCGCGGGCTCCTCGCTGGGCCTGGACCCGGAAGCCATTGCCGCCGAACTGAATTTCGACTCCTCGGCCGCGAACTCCATCGACGCCACCTCTTCCCGGGACTTCGCCGCCGAGGCCGCGTTCGTGCTGTCCATGATCGCGGTCGACCTGAGCCGCATGGCCGAAGAGGTCATCATCTGGAGCACACCGGAATTCGGCTACATCACCCTCGCCGACGCCTGGTCCACCGGCTCCTCGATCATGCCGCAGAAGAAGAACCCGGACGTCTCCGAGCTCACCCGCGGCAAGGCGGGCCGCCTGATCGGCAACCTCACCGGCCTGCTGGCCACCCTGAAGGCTCAGCCGCTGGCCTACAACCGCGACCTCCAGGAAGACAAGGAACCGGTCTTCGACTCGGTCGCCCAGCTGGAACTGCTGCTCCCCGCCATCGCGGGCCTGGTCTCCACCCTGACCTTCCACACCGACCGCATGGCCGAACTCGCCCCCGCTGGCTTCACCCTCGCCACCGATATCGCCGAATGGCTTGTCCGCCAGGGCGTTCCGTTCCGTGTCGCGCACGAGGCGGCGGGCGGCTGCGTCCGCGTCGCCGAATCTCGCGGCGTCGGCTTGGACGAGCTGACCGACGCGGAATTCGCCGCCGTCGACCCCGCACTGACCCCGGGCGTTCGTGAAGTCCTCACCGTCCAGGGCTCCATCGCCTCCCGCAACGCCCGCGGCGGCACCGCGGGCACCCAGGTGGTCAAGCAGCTCGAAGAGGTGCGCGGCACCGCCGCCACCCAGCGCGCCTGGCTCAACTGACCGTCCGAAAAGCTAACGGCCCGTTGGGTTCCCGATCCGGAAACCCAACGGGCCGTTCTCATCAGCCGCGTCGATAATTCATATGCTTCGCAGCGGGCACCGCCGCCCGACCGGCATCATGCACCTTGCCGTTCGCGGTGGTCTGCTGCTTCTTGTCACCCTTACCCCGCCGCTCCCGTCGCGACAACGGTCGTTCGGCGGGGTCCTCGGCAGGGATTTCGGGCAGCGAAAAGCGCTCAGGCATGAGTCCTCCTAGGGGAATGCGTGACCGACTAACCGGATTCGATCGCCGGTCGGAATCGGAAATGCCACAGGCGCGGTCGATACGACGGACCGCCGGGCGTCACAGACGAAGAGTGCTCAGTTGAAGAGCTGCATCCACATGCCGAGCACTGTAACCACGCACCCGCAGCCCTCGCACCCCATTTATTGCTCGTCCTCCGAGGCCACCCGATTCAGCAGGTCCGCGAACTTAGCCCTGAGCCTTTCATCGGGTTCGATCGCGACGGCCGCACTGACCCATGCGCAAGGGGCAGCGGGAAGGTCCTGTCCGTACCGGCTTTTCAATGCCCGTAGCCCGATGCCACGGATCCGTGTACCGGCTCCGCGCAGTGCGGCCCGGATCAGCGGCAAGACGTCGGCCTCGGCCACGGGGGCGTCGCGGACATAGCTCAGGACGAGGTCCAGAGCGTGTTCCTCGTCCGAGCCTCCGATGATCCTGTCGGGGTCCGGGATACCGGCGGACATCTCTGCCAGCGGAAGCACCCGGGCGGCCAGCCGTACCAGGGTGGTGTACTCGCCTTCCGGGATGTGGGTGGCGGCCCAGTACCAGATGTACCCGTCGTGCGGAGGTCGTCGAAGACGGGCCAAGGCATACGGGAGCGCCTCGATGCCGACCGCCTCCGAGCAGGTGAGACCCAGGCGGAATTCGGATTCGCTCGTGGGATTGTCCAGGGCCGTCCGAACCTGCTCGGACCAATCGGGGCGGGCCAGTAGACCACGGTATCTCCCGAGCAGACTCGCGATGTCGGCTTCCGGCCAGTTCTCCACGCACGGAGGTTCTTTCAGCAGGCTCGCCACCCGCTCGGCGGTATCGATATAGGCGAGGTTCGGGGGTGTGGCGGCTATCAGTTCGCCGAATCGAGTCAGACAGGGGAGCGCGTCAGCGTAGTCCAGGATGTCCGAGGTCGGACCGTGCAAGTCCACCAGCGCATCGAGGATCCCCGCAGCGCCGTCGAGGAGTTCGGTATCGACCTCCGGTGCGAGCAGCGCGGTGTAGAGATCGCCTGTGGTAGCGGCGATATGGGCGAGATACTGGTTGAGGACTCCATTGCGGAAGCCGCCCCGAAGCAGCCAGGATTTGATTTCCGGATCCTGGGTTCCCCGCAATCGCTCGACGGTGTGGATACGTCCCCACCCGTCCACGCTTCGAGCCAGTTCGTAGAGTGCCTGGTCGCGATCGGGCTGTGTTTTGGCCAGCGCGACGGCGGCATAGAGGGTCAGATCGTCCAAATGGCCCAGGAGCAGGAGCAATTCGCGGTCTCGACGGTCTCCGGCCACACCCAGCATGATGATGCCCGCGGCAACCGCGTTGCGGCGGGTTCCGTGTTCGAGGAGGGCCCGCGCGAGAAGTCGTAGCTCCTCACTCGGGATGCCTCTTTCACCGAGTTCGCGGACGAGGTCGTCCGCGATGTCGAGAGCTCGGTAGCCAGCCAGCCGGTCGTGCAGTGACGTCATCGCGGCGACACTGGGAGCAGCGATGATCTCGGCGATATCGCAGGCCAACGAGGTAGCCGGTGGAGATTCGGGGTCGGTCCCGCCGTGATGGGTCTGGATGCCGTCCTGCACCGTCGAACTCAGAAACATGTCCTTGGACGGTGTTTCGTCGGGGAGCGGATGGCCATCGTCGGGCCAGGGCCCGGGGCCGTGTAATGCGTTGAGGCTGAGAGCGTGAGCGAGATACGTGGTTCGGTCATCCGAGTTGTCGGGAGCCGGCCACGGGCCGGGGATCACCGGCAGGGGCGCACGGCGCCCTTTCCATTGGAGAAGATCACGGTAGAACCATAAGGCACGGCGGGCGATGGGGAAAGGTGGGAATCGGGTGGGGTCTCTCGGATGCGTTGTCGCGCTCAGCGTTCCGGGGAGAAGACGGTGTCGGGGGCGACCAGGCCGACCAATGCGCCGACCACCTGGCGCAAGGTGGGTTCGCTGATGACGCCGATGCGCTCCTGCAACCAGGGGCGGTATACCGGGGTGATGCGGTAGATGACTGCGGACAGGCCTGGCAGGGGGTCGGCGTCGGAGAAGGGGACGGCGAGGCCGGGCATTTTGGGGGCCAGTTCCACCGGTACGGCGAGAACGGTGGGCAGGATCGCGTTGGCCGCGGTGCGGGACAGGATCAATACGCGATCGCCGCCGAGGCTGGAGGGTTTTTCGCGACCCGCGATGGTGGGCAGGTAGTGCCAGAGTTCGCCGTGTGCGGGAGTGGCGGCAGTTACCAATTGGCACCGTCCGCGCGGATCGCCTCGGCCATGGCGGCGCGCTCGGCTTCGGCGGCGGCGAAGTGTTCGGCGGTGTCGCGGCCCTGGGAGCGCTCGTAGTCGGCGGCGATGTGGGCTGCGCTGGTCAGCAGCTTGTCACGCAGCGCGGCCTCGGCGAAGGCGGAAAAGGTGATGCCGAGTGCCGCGGCGACTTCCTTGGACTGTTCCAGGACGGTGCCGTCGAGGCTGAGTGACGTATTAGCCTTCATAATACGGATCGTAGCAGGGATCGTAAGTGTGCAGCCGGACATGCCGATGATCCAGGATGCCCAGGCACCGGCGGGGATTCTCGTCGGTGACGGCCACCCGGGCGGCAGGCCACGTGGGGGCCGCCCGGGCATGCCGCACTGCGTCGGCTGGTTGCGACGATCGGGTGAGGGTTCAGCTCAGGGCCTTGGTCAGGAGGGCGGTGATGCGGGATTCGACGGCGGGGGTCATGGCTTGGAGGGCGTAGGTGACGGCCCACAGGTCGCCGTCGTCGAGGTTGGCGGGGTCGTTGAAACCGAGGGTGGCGTAGCGGTATTTGAACTTGGCGGCGGGCTGGTAGAAGCAGACGATCTTGCCGTCGCGGCAGTAGGCGGGCATGCCGTACCAGGTTTTGCAGGTGAGGTCGGGGGCTACGGACTTGATGAGGGCGTGCAGGCGTTCGGCGATCTCGCGGTCGGTGCCGGTCATTTCGGCGATCTTGGCGAGGACGTCCTGTTCGCCGTCGGCCTTGGCGTTCTTGGCGGAGCGGCGGGCGGCCGTCTTGAGTTCGGTGGCATGGGCTTTCATGGCGGCGCGCTCGGCGTCGCTGAAACCGACGGTGGTCTTCTTGGTGGTGTTCTGGGTGGTCATGGCTGAAATCCTTTGTGAGAGAGGGGGAGTGAGGGGTGGGATGAGAGGTCAGCGGTCCTGGATGAGACCGAGCAGGTTGCCGTCGATGTCGGTGACGGTGGCGACCAGGCGGCCCCCGCCGACCTCGCGGGCGGCCTGGTCGACGGTGGCGCCGGCGGCGGTCAGCTCGGCGAGCTTGGCCTCGATATCGGTGACGTGCCAGTAGGAGACCGGGTGGGTCGCGGTCTGCGGGGTGGCGGGCATCAGGCCGATGTGCTGGCCCTCGACCTCGAATCCGACGTAGTAGGGGGAGTCGGTCTGGGGCTCGATGCCCAGCAGCGCGATGTAGACGGACTTCGCGGCGGCGAGGTCGGAGACGGGGTGCAGCACGGTCTTGAGGCCCAGCGTGGTCATGGTTTCTCCTGTGTCGATTCCGGTGAACCCGGTGTGCATTCAGCTTCGCCGCGAGGACCCCTCGCCCACATCCGTGCTCACCACGGAATCCACCACGGAGCGGACTCGGTATCCGTCCGTACCGTGCGCGGGGCGGTTGTGCGGCAGACTTGGGCCCATGGCTGTGACGGCGGAAATCTCCACTCGGGAAGCGGAAGTGC